>JBBSSY010000015.1:0-15847 GCA_038241595.1 Chitinophagales bacterium
CAACAGCAACGAACCCGGCAGTCCTAAATGCTGGCAGATGAGGATGATTGCCAGTGCCGCCGCATTGGCAATGACCAACAGGGAATTATTGATTGCCGTAAGCTGTAAACCGAGTAAAATAAATCCAATATTTTTTAATACAACCTGCAGCAGGAACAGGGAAACCGACCAGAATATCACCCTTGATAATTCGCTGTTCAGTTCTTTTGACACATTAAAAACCGAGCTCCAGGTAATAAATCCGTTTAATAGCCAGAAAGTAATAAATACACCAAGTGTAGTCACAAATATTGAAGCATAGCCTGTGCTTATCAGTGAGCGGGCTTCCTTGATGTGTTTTCTATGAAATGCTGCGCTAAGCTTGTTCCGCATCCCGTTGCCCAGCCCAAGATCAAAAAAGCTAAGCCAGGCCAGCAGTGAGTTTATTATTATCCATACGCCGAAACGTTCCTTGTCGAGAAAATTAATCCCGATTGGGATGAGCGCCAGATTGATTACAATCCCGGCCCCTTTTACCATAAAAGAGCCCAAAAGATTTTTCTTTATGATCCGGTTCAGATTTCCAGCCGCGCTTTTTTCACCAGCTTTCCCGCCTGAATCCTTCAGTGAAAATCCTCTTATTTTATTTGTCAGGTTAAGATCCATCTTAGTTGTAATTATTGAAACGTTAACCTATATCTAGCTGGATCTAATTTTTTTCTTTCCACTTTTCTCCTCCTCACTATAATTTCCGTAACCGTAACCGTAACCATAACCGTAGCCTTTGTTATCGAAGGAAACATCATTTAAAACCAGGTTCAAATGAGGGAAAACCTTTTTATTATAAAAACGATTTATCAGTTTTATCTGTTCCTTAAACGTGACTTTGTCCCTGACCATGTATAGGGTAACATCGGCGGCACTAGCCAGTATTTCGGCATCGGTTACAAGTCCGGCAGGCGGTGTGTCCATCACCACATAATCAAAATGTTTAGAGAGGTCTTTTAACATTTGCATGGTCTTTGGCAGCAGCAGCAGTTCCGTGGGATTTGGCGGAATCGGTCCTGACGCCATTACCTGGAAGTTTTCATGCAGACCTGAAGGCTGGATCCACGCTGACCAATTGTTGTCGTTACTAATGATATAATTTGTATAGCCTGACACTTTCAGATTCAGTTGCTTGGTTACTTTCGGCTTGCGTAAATCAAGCTCAAGCAGGATCACTTTTTTGCCTGCCAACGCCAGCACTGTGCAGAGGTTGATCCCTAAAAAAGTTTTACCCTCTCCACTCATGGAGGAAGTGATCATAATTGTCTTCTCGATTTTTCCCGCTACGAGATACTGGAGGTTGGTGCGCATTGCCCTGATCTGCTCGCTGATCACGTCTCTTGAATCGGCCCTTACAATGTGGGCCTCGCCTTCTTTGTGACCTATTTCACATAACACCGGAACGTTCGTTAATGAGGTAATGTCACGCATTGAAGTAACCCTCGTATTCAGCGCGTCTAAGCCAAAGGATATGGCAAATGGTAAAAACATTCCGGCAAGAAGCCCCCCAAGAAATAACAGAAACTTTTTAGGTTTGAAAGGCAATGGTTCGGCTTTTGCGTTGTCGATAATGCTTGCATTTGCTACATTGGCCGATTTGGTAATGGCTGTTTCTTCTCTTTTCTTTAGCAGGAAAACGTACAATTCCTGCTTGATCGCCTGTTGACGCGAGATGTCAAGGTATACCCGCTCCTTCGAAGGCACCTTACTGATTTCTCCGGCAAAACCCGATGTGCGTTTTCTCAGTTCACTTATACTGACCATTATGCCTTTCTTGATGGAACTGATGCTGCTGAGCAATTCCAGCCTCAAATTGGCCAGTTGCTGGTCGAGTGTAAGGATAGTGGGATGAGCGGTAGTAAGGCTCATCAGCATTTTATCTCTCTCCAGCTTCGTTTGGTTATACCGGTCGATGATTGTAATGAAACTCATATCCTGCATTACCAGCGAAGATGGAACAACCCTGTTGTTATCCTTGTTGTCTTTAAGAAACTGCTCAAGACCTTCTACCACGGAAAGAGATACTTCCTGGGTTGTTTGCTGTTTTGCATATTCGCTGGTGTTTTCGAGCATGATCCTTGACTGCTCTGTAATATCAGTCAGCTTGTTCGTGGTTTTGAACGTCTCGAGTTCCTTTTCCACACCAGCGAGTTCATCGGTAACCAGCGATAGCCTGTTATTAATAAAGTCTATCGTACTCTCCGCAATACGGTTTTTATCGTTTACACTGCCTTGCAGGTATTGGAAGAGTAGCGCGTTCAGTATCGCAGCACCCTTTCTCGGCAGCGTGTTGGTCATTGTCAGGTACACTACGCTGACCTGCTTATTGGGAATTTCGATAACCAGCGAATTCAGCAGGTCCTGGATTACCTGGTCGCGAGGTAAAACGGAAACCAGCAAATCATGATCTGCAGGCCAGCTAAAGAACCCAGGACCCTGCTGAAGAATAATTTTGCCTTCCTGCAATTTGAGTGTGTCTCCAAGCGATGCAGTAAATGACTTTGAATTATCTGTGAGAAAAAAACGGTGTCTGTCCTTCGGGTCAATCCTGATGGTGTAGGCAAGAGGCATTTCGGTGAGTTCAGGTGATGAACTGATAAACTGCAGATCGACCGGGCGTTGTTCGAATATTTCCGTTGCCTTAAATTTTCCTTTGATGGAGTAAAATACGGGCAGGTTTAATTTATCGCCCACCTTCTCCATCAGGCTCCGACTTTTCAATATTTCCGCTTCATTGTCAACATTGCTTTTGCCGGCGAGTAATCCAAAATCCTGCAGTAGGCTCATATCACCCATTCCCGATCCTTTCTGGTCATCCTGAACGAGTAAGGAGGCATGAATGTTATATTGGGAAGATGTAAGCTTCAGAAATGCAAACACCAGGAAAACACTGATCAATGATGAAATAATGATCCAGGGCCAGAGTTTGGCGATTTTTCTGGACAACCTTGAAAAGAATAAAGAAAGTTCTGCCGATTCGATTTCTTCAATAATTATCGGTTCGGTTTTATTGTAGGTTTGCGTCATAATTACAATCTCGAAAAAAGTACTACCAATAGGGATAGTCCAGAAGCAATTAAAGTAATATTTCGATTCTTGGAAGCATCCGTGCTTGCTATTTTAGATTTGGCGGGTTCAACGTAAATAAGGTCGCCCTGCCTCAAATAAAAATATGGAGAACTGAACACTTCCGATGAGTTGAGGTTAAGCCTTACCGACTGCTTCTGGCCAAGCGAATCCCTCACAAGGAGTATATTGTCACGCTTGCCGAAAATGGTCAGATCTCCTGCCATACCGATGGCATCGATAATATTTATTTTTTCATTCGGGACGATGTACGTCGCGGGCTTGGTCACCTCTCCCAAAACCGTAATACTGAAATTTGCAAATCGCACACTCACGACAGGTTTATTGTAAAACACGGAAACCTTATCATATATTATGTCCTTAATAACGGCTGAACTTTTGCCGCCAACCTGAATTTTACCGACCATAGGTAATTCAATGAAACCTGTTTTATCCACCATATACCCGGGCAATGGAGGTGTTGCTGTCGGCGTGGCTGAATTTGATGGCTGTACTGCGTAGGAGGCAGTATTTGCGGCCGTTAGTACATTATTTATTTGCGGATCAAGTGTAAGAATAGAAATCTGAAGGATGTCGCCGGGTTGTATCGACTGTTCATTATACTGTGCGGATTTAAGCATCCTGGCACTCAAAAAAGTTGAATCAGGAATATCCCTGAAATAGGATATTTTTTTATCCGTCATGCAGGATGAAAATTGTATGGAGACAACAAGACAACAGAGTAGAATTGCAGGTGCGAAGACACCTGAGTGTTTTGGCGGATAAGTGGATTTCATTAGGTATTGGTTTGAATTCACCAAGTGTTAAAACGTAAAGCCTCTGCCTCCATATCGGTAGAACGGACAGCTTCACTCATTAACGAAATAGGGCAAAATATATTATCTGGAAGGCGGGCCTACGTAATTGTAGGAACTTCAACCGGAAATGCGTTTTATCATGTAATCCTGGCATGCGGATGCCTATCTGATTGACAGATAAAAAAATGCGGTGAACAAAGTTTTTGTTACACGGAGTACCTAAGAATTTAGTATCCGGTCGAGGCAACAGACTCGGTTTAAGCGTTTGGAGAAGCTACAGTCTGTAGTATGCAAAAAACAAAAAAGCAGCACCCGTATTAAGAGTACTGCTTTTGTTGCGAAGGGGAGGATCGAACTCCCGACCTTCGGGTTATGAGCCCGACGAGCTACCGCTGCTCTACTTCGCGATGTGGAGGGCAAAACTAAGGGTTATCACCATTGAAACCAAACATTTTAGAAATAAATGTTTTAGCGCGTTATGGTTTCTCCCCTATCCTTTCTTGCCGACATTGCTCGCGCCACTTGTATGGGACGATTTCAGCTGTGCGTCTCCTTTGTAGTAAATGGAACTTGCGCCGCTTGCAGACGCATTCATCTCATCGCTCACCGTTACCTGGATTCCGGAGGCGCCAGATGCCTGCGCGGTGCATTGGGCCGTTACCAGTTCATACCCCTTAAGATCGCTGGCACCGCTGGCGCCGGCCTGTAAACTGGTTGCTTTGCCGGAAATACGAACGTCGGACGCACCACTTTGATCAATCACCAGCCGCTCAACATGTACCTCGCCCTTAAAGTCGCTGGCACCTGAAAGACGGATCGCGAGCTCTTCACCCGTAATGATGCCGTTTACATAGATATCGCTGGAACCGCTGGCAGTAATTTTCTGCAGATTTTTAAAAGAGATGTAAGCGATCATCTTTTTGCCGCTGCTTCGGTAACGGACTCCTTTCGCACGGAAAGAAATCGTAAGTTCATTACCCGATACCGTGGTCAGCATATGTTTAGTCATCGACGCTTCTGCCGCGCTTACGGCCACGCCATCTTCATCGCCCTGTAACAAGTAAAGATCAATGCCACCGGACACCGTGATCGAATTAAACGCTGTCACCAACCGTGATTCGGCATTGGCATCGCTGATAATCGTTTTTTGAGCAGTGGCCTGCAGCAGGCAACACAATCCGCAGACAACAAGGAACATTTTCATAATGATGATTTTTTGAAGCGCTGGTAACGCTGTGACGGGTTAACCAATTTTTTGTTACAGGATCATTGAAAAAAACAATTACTTACTATCTTCGCGGCCGACCGTAACAAGTCATCAGATTCCTCGGGGTGCTGGTCCTGCAAGTAGGCAGGGAGGCTGAGATAATACCCGTAGAACCTGAACAGGGTAATGCCTGCGCAGGGAAGGTGGTCAACATATAGTGTCCTCCACTTCGCTAACGCAGCATTTCTCCAAAATCAATTTTAGCCGGAAATATTTCCGGTTTAACATCAAAAATCAACTGATGAAAAAATTGTCTTTGGCGATATGCTACATTTTAATCAGTGTATTCGTATTCGCCCAACAAACTTTTACCGGCCGGGTAACCGATGCCGCCTCTGCGCTGCCTGTACCGGGCGCCACCATTGTTTTTGGCAGCAGCGGCACCGTCGTATCCGACGCTGCAGGAAATTTCAGCCTGCGGCTCACGCCCCGTTCGTACCAGGTCACCATCACCAGCATCGGGTACCGGAAATTACAGGTAAGTACCGCCTTTACTGCGGATACGGCTGTTTTTAAACTGGAACGATACGACCTGTTCCTGCAACCAGTCGAAATCCGCGCCACGCGCGCCGGCGACAAATCACCGTTTACCGTCACGAACCTCGTCCGAAAAGACATCGAGAAGAACAACCTGGGGCAGGACCTGCCTTTTCTCCTAAACCAGACCCCTTCCGTGGTCATCAATTCCGATGCCGGCAACGGGGTCGGATATACCGGCCTGCGCATCCGCGGCACCGATGGCACCCGCATCAACGTAACACTCAACGGCATACCCTACAACGACGCAGAAAGCCAGGGCAGCTTTTTTGTTGACATGCCCGACATCGCGTCGTCGGTAAACAGTATACAGATCCAGCGAGGGGTAGGCACTTCGTCGAACGGCGCCGGCGCCTTTGGCGCATCCATCAACATCGGCACCAACGAATTCAGGGAAGATGCCTACGCAGAAATCAACAACAGTTACGGCTCATTCAATACCCGTAAAAACACCCTGCGCGCAGGCACCGGTTTGCTAAAAGAACATTTTACCGTAGATGCCCGCATATCGAAGGTAACGAGTGATGGCTTTATCGACCGCGCAGCGAGCGATCTCGGCTCCTTGTACTTCTCGGCGGCCTACCTGGGCAAGAAATCGACGTTCCGCTTTAATTTGATCTCGGGTAAAGAAAAAACATACCAGGCGTGGAATGGCATCCTGCAGGACAACCTGCGCGAAAGCCGCACCTACAATTCTGCCGGTACGGAAAAACCCGGCACGCCATACGATAACGAGACCGACAACTACCAGCAAGATCACTACCAGCTGTTTTTCAACCACGAATTCAACCCCTCCCTCTCGTTCAATACAGCCGTCTTTCTAAGCCGCGGCAAAGGATACTATGAGCAATACAAAGCCGGCGCAAAATACACGTCCTATGGCCTGCAACCAGCCATCATTGGCAATGACACATTGACTACCACTGACCTGGTCAGGCAGTTATGGCTCGACAACTATTACTTTGGCAATATCTTTTCGCTGCAGTATAAAAAGAATAATACACAGTTCACCATTGGTGGCGGGGTAAACCGCTATAACGGCAGTCATTATGGTAAAGTGATCTGGGCAGAGCAGGCGATCCCCAAAGACCATGAATGGTATCGATTAAGTGCCTTTAAAACCGATGCCAGCGTGTATGCCAAGCTTCAGCAAAGACTGGCCGCACACTGGGATGTTTTCGGAGACCTTCAATACCGGCATGTAGACTATGACCTCAACGGATTTCGCGACAACCCTGCACTGCTTATCAAAAACAAATACAATTTTGTAAATCCGAAACTGGGTATACATTATAACCGAAATGCGTTGAATGCCTACTTCTCGTATGCAGTGGCCAACAAGGAACCAAACCGTGACGACTTTGAAGCGGGCACGGATAAACAACCCGATCATGAAACCCTGCACGACGTTGAACTCGGCCTGTCAAAAAGTACCAAAGCCTATTCCTGGGGCGTTACCGGCTTCTATATGTATTATCGCAATCAACTGGTGCAAACCGGCAAGATCAATGACGTAGGGGCATATACACGTACGAATATTCCCGTCAGTTACCGCACTGGGCTTGAATTGCAGGGATCGCTGCGGTTGAATGCCTGGATAAATGTAAACGGCAACCTGACATTAAGCAGCAACAAGGTGAAGAATTTTTCGGAATTTGTCGATGACTATGACAACGGTGGACAAAAGGTTTATGCGTATAAAAAATCTGACATTGCATTCTCGCCAGGCGTTACCGGCAGTGGTTCGCTGGCACTGGTTCCGTTTAAGAATAGCGAGCTGTCATTTATCAGTAAATATGTGGGAAGACAATACCTGGATAACAGCAGCAATGCATCCCGCAGCCTGGCGGATTATTACGTGCAGGATCTCAGGCTGTTTTATTCGCTCAAAGGAAAAGCGTTTAAGTCGATTGACTTCATCGGCCAGGTGAATAACCTGTTTAACCGGAAATATGAACCTAACGGGTACACCTTCAGTTATGTCAGCGGGCAGGCATTGCAAACTGAAAATTATGTTTTCCCCATGGCGGGGATCAACTGGATGATTGGCTTCAACATCAACTTGTAACTTGAAGAAGTTTAAGGTTTACGGTTTAAAGTTTAAAATTAGTAGGTAGATAACTTCTTAATAACTAACCTTAAACTTTAAACCTTAAACTCATTTGTTTGGTGCAAATTGCTGCTGCCATGCCAGCATGCCGCCTTCCACGTTCTTTGTGTTTTTAAAACCGAGGCTTTCAAGGAACATGGCTGCGGTGGCGCTTCTTTTGCCGCTGCGGCAGTGTAAAATCACTTCCTCGTCTTTAAGGTCTTCCAGTTCTTCGATTTGCATGCCCTGTATATTTCCAAGCGGAACAAGTTTTCCGCCGATGTTGAACTCCTCATATTCCTGCGGCTCGCGAACATCGATGATGTTCAACTGTTCCCCGGCATCCATCCTTTTCTTAAGTTCCTGAACGGTAATATTTTCCATATGTATGTATTTTAAGGTGTCGAGTTATCGGAATCGGTATCCGTAGTATCGATTACCCGCTCTTTCGGTTCCGCACTGAGCCAGATATCAATGAGCTGACCAGCGCGGATGCGATTCACTTTTCGATCATCATTAAACCGCCCGGGATTCTGACGGTAGATGAATGCATTGAGCGTGTCATGCACGTCGCCGTCCATGATGGTCAGAAAACCAACGCCGAGAGAATCAAGCCGGCTTTTTGCCTGATCCAACGTCAGACCGAACAGATCGGGTACTGCCATATTAATATTGGATACGCCGCTGCCAAGCACGAGTGAAATGACTGAACCCATGGGTATCTTGGCGCCGGGTTTTATTTCTTTGCCCTTGTACAATTGGCTGAGAATCGAGTTTTTAGCGAAGTCAGGCCGGTAACTGGTATCGCCAAGTTTCAGGCCGACTTGTTTTAATATCAGCAAGGCGTTTCGATAACTCCCTACCAGCCGCGGCATGACCACCAGTGGCGGTACTGAACGGTTAACCGTCAGGTAAACGGTGCGATTGATTTTAACCACGGCATCTGCTTCGGGGAACTGCCTGGTAACCGTCAGGGGCGGAATGGTATCGATGTAAACAGAATCCTGTATCTCCACATCAAAACCGTCATTATTTAAAGACCGGGTAGCATCTGCCATCACCTTGCCCGTGACGGAGGGAATTTTCAGGATGCGGTCATGATGGGTAATGGAGCCAAGCGAAAAAATGAAGATGACGAACAACAAGCCAACAAGCAACATAGCAACCAGGATATTGATCCACAAAGGCCGGTCTATTAATTTTTTAAACACAGTTAATTATTTTTGTAAGGCTGCTTCTATCAGCGATGTATAAAATTCTTTTAACGTCCAACCCATCGCTTTTACCTGCTGGGGAACGATACTCGCCGCACTTTGTCCGGGTACGGTGTTGATCTCCAGCATGTATGGAAGCTGCTTTGCCTCGTTGTAAATAAAATCGATTCTTACGATGCCCCTGCAATTAAAAACGGTATACACTTTCTTCGCGGTGTCCCGGATCTTGTCTGCTACAGATTCGTCCAGGTTCGCCGGTGTAACTTCTTCTGTAAAACCCGGCGTATATTTGGCTTCGTAGTCAAAAAAATCTTTTTTGGTGATTACCTCCGTCATCGGTAAAGTAATTACTGCACCATTGTTGCTGAAGACGCCGATTGTAAATTCCCGCCCTTTGATAAACTCTTCAATCAAAACCTGGCTGTCTTCTTCAAATGCTTTTTGCAAGG
The DNA here is from genome assembly GCA_038241595.1 of Chitinophagales bacterium. Taxonomy (GTDB): domain Bacteria; phylum Bacteroidota; class Bacteroidia; order Chitinophagales; family Chitinophagaceae; genus JADCRZ01. The sequence goes on from JBBSSY010000015.1 coordinate 9,468, forward strand.
CACCCGGTAACTCTTCCGGCTTGTTTACTTTAGACATCCCGATGCTGCTGCCGCCGTTATTTGGCTTTACAAAAACAGGAAGATGCAACCTGTCCAGTATTTCCAGGGAGGCTACCGGACTGTGGCGAAACAAGTGCAAAGAATTTGCCACATTAATGCCTGCGAAGGCCGCAACGGCAACGGTGTACCTTTTATTAAACGTTAAAGCTGAAACAGCTGCATCGCAGGTGGTATACGGCAGGTTAAGCAGGTCAAAATAACCCTGCAGTTTCCCATCTTCGCCAGGTGTACCATGGATGCCAATGAAGATGGCATCAAAGTGAATTTTTTTATCGTTCTGGATGATCGTAAAATCATTGCGGTCGACGATTCGTTTTTCGCCCTCTGCTGTGTCATAAAACCAACCAGCGGGCGTTATATCAATTTTGTAAACCTTGAACTTATCGTGATCCAGGTTGTTTTCGATAGTAAGGGCACTTTGATAGGACACCACCGATTCGCCTGAATATCCACCTGTAAGAAATGCTATGATCGGCTTTCTATCCATGTTTGACGCTAAATTGATTGAACAGCGCAAAGATTCGGTAAAAAATGGAAATTGCGGTAAAATTGTTGGCAGTCGGTCAGCAATCGGCTATCAGCTATCAGCTATGAGCTATGAGCCAATACACTTCCAATGCTGTCATTATAATTAATCTCTTAAAATTATTAAAGACAGATGTCTGATAATAATTGAAGTCAAGATGGATATCTTCCTGCTGATAGCTTATAGCTGGTAACTGATAGCTGATAGCTGATAGCTCATAGCTGATTGCTGATTGCAAAAAAAAGGTGAAGGATTAACCTTCACCTGGAACGGGACATATCACCCGCCTATAATAGGCAGCCTTGTAAGACTGCGGCATAAATTCAAAGTCAAACTGCGCTGGAAGACGCCTGGTGAACGGTGTCTCCGGGAAACTTAGTCGTTAGATGTGTAGTTTCTCTTTCTTGGCCATTAATTCGTCGACGGTTTCGCGGTACATTTCATCCGGCACACAGCAGTCAACCGGGCAAACTGCAGCACACTGCGGCTCCTCATGAAAACCCTGGCACTCCGTGCACTTGTTGGGCGTAATATAATAGGTATCAACGCTTACGGGTGCATTACGTTTGTCGGCTTCCACTACAGATCCATCGAGCAATACAAATGTTCCTTTTACGGTTGTACCATCCGCGACGGCCCATTCAACGCCTCCCTCGTATATGGCATTATTCGGGCATTCCGGTTCGCAGGCGCCGCAATTGATACATTCATCTGTTATTTTTATTGCCATGATTCGTATAATTTAATAGGTTTTATAGCTGTAACTTCGCGAACAAATTTAAGACGGCTTACTCAAATAACCATCTCAAATATTAAATAAAGCGGCTCACCAGTCGGCCTGATTATCATAATTGCAAACCTTCGGCCATGCCCGGGTATGGTTCATCCGGAAGAAATATACGAACTAAACAGCAAGCATGCATATAGAAAAAAGAATTGATCTCCTCGTTCGGCTGGGAGAATATATTCTGGCCGACGAAACAGCCTGGAAGGACGTAAAAGATCTTGCAGAAGAAAAAAACAGCTGGTTTACCCGCACGTTTATCGATTTCGCCTCGGTATCCGTCGCCACACATTTTCTGGAACCCGCGATACTACGGGCATTTGTGGAAGAATATCAAATTCCATCGGAAAACCCGGTACCGGTTACTGTTGGACTGGTAATGGCTGGCAACCTGCCGCTGGTCGGCTTTCACGATTGGATGTGTATCTTCCTCAGCGGCAACCGGGCACTGATTAAAGCGTCGGTAAAAGACCTGGTTTTAATTACTCACCTCCTGGACCGGATCAGCGCCTGGGAACCGGCCGCGGCTTCGCTGGCAGAATTTTCGACATTGCTTAAAGGGTGCGACGCGTACATCGCCACTGGTAGCAATAATTCGGCGCGTTATTTCGATTATTATTTTAGTAAATACCCACATATCATCCGTCATAACCGCTCCTCCGTTGCCGTACTTAACGGGTTTGAAACAAGCGGGGAACTCGACAAACTCGCAGACGATGTACACCTCTTTTTTGGACTGGGTTGTCGGAATGTAACTAAACTGATGGTGCCCGTTAATTACGATTTTGTGCCCTTATTGACCGCATTTCGTAAGTATGCATACTTCGCTGACCACAATAAATATAAAAACAACTACGATTACCAACTGGCGCTGCACCTCATCAACAATATTTTCTATATGACGAATGGGAGCGTTCTCTTATCAGAAAACAAATCGCTTTTTTCCCCCATCAGTCAATTGAATTATGAATTTTACGCTTCCGATGAGGCGCTGGAAGAGGCACTTTCTCGCGACGCTGACATTCAGTGTATCGTCGGTACCAGTTACCTGCCATTTGGAAAAGCCCAGACACCTGCGATCACTGATTTTGCCGACGGCCTGGATACCATGCAGTTCTTACTTACCCTCAGTAAACAATAATACACAGTTCCAGCAGGGTCGCCTTTTCTTTGACAGTAAATAGGAAGGATCCCTGGAATAATCGTCATGCCTTTATAATGTCTGCTAAAATCGCTAACTTTAAAGGACAACTACGAAGCCTTTAGTAAATTATATGTTAAACCGGATCGGGCAGAAACTTTACATTACAATGACGCGTTAATTTGTACATTCCTAGGCATGCAATTTGAAACACTTGTTTCAGGACCATTTACACTTAAACAAAAGAATTTAAAATATGAAATTCAAACAAGCAGTAGCCATCATGTTTCTTAGCGCATCTACCGCTGTAGCAAGTGTTTGGGGCTATAATCGTTTCGCCGAAAAGGACACGTACCGCTTCGATGCAGGCAATGCAAAGGTGCCCTCCAATTATGCAAATTTTGACAGTGGTTCGGGTAGTTCTAACGTACTAACCGACTTTACACAGGCTGCGAGTTCTACCATTCCGGCCACCGTGCACATTAAAACAAAAACTACCGCTAAAGCAAGTAACAACCTGCCACGCCGCAGCCCCTTCTCCGACTTGTTTGGCGATGACTGGGGCGACCTGTTTGGTGATCGTGGCGGACGTTCGATGCCCCAGCAAGCCTCAGGTTCGGGAGTGATCATTAGTGAAGATGGATATATTGTTACGAACAACCACGTGGTTGAAGGGGCTGATGACATCACCGTTACCCTCAGCAACCGCCGCTCATTCAAAGCAAAACTGGTCGGTACAGACCCAAGCAGCGATCTGGGAATCTTGAAAATAGAAGCAAAGGGATTGCCTTTCATATTGTATGGCAATTCAGACGAAGTGAAGATTGGGCAATGGGTACTGGCTGTTGGATATCCACTCAACCTGGAAACCACCGTTACTGCAGGTATTGTAAGTGCAAAGGGCAGAACATTGGAGATCAACCGGCGTAAAAGCGAATCACCGATTGAGTCTTTTATCCAGACCGATGCGGCCGTTAACCCGGGTAACAGCGGTGGACCACTGGTAAGTGTTGATGGAAAGTTGATCGGCATCAACTCCGCTATTGCATCGCCAACTGGTTCTTATGCGGGCTATTCGTTTACCATCCCAGTTAATATTGTTAAGAAGGTAATGGCTGACCTGGTGAAATTTGGAACAGTACAACGGGCTTATCTTGGTATAAGATACGCACCAGAAAACATCAGTGAAGAAGCCAAAAAAGAACAAGGTGTAGTAGATGGAGAAGGTGTGTATGTAATGGATGTTCCGGTAGATGGTGCGGCTAGTGCAGCCGGTATAAAAAAAGGAGATTTTATTACCAAGATAAATGGGGTGGCTGTTTACACCGGTGCAGATATGGTTGGACAAGTTGCCACTTACCGCCCTGGCGATAAGATAAGCCTGAGTTACTTCCGCGATGGAAAAGAAATTACAACAACCCTGACTTTCAGGAACAATGCCGGAACAACAGCAGTCATTAAGAACTCCGCCGTCGACAAACTAGGTGCGACCTTTGAAGCCCTGGCAAAAAAAGACGCCGTAGATATGAGCGTTAAGGGAGGGATCGTTGTTAAGTCGATCGCCGAAAACGGTCCTTTCAGCAAAACAAGGATGGAGGAAGGTTATGTAATCACCAAGGTAAATGGTAAAGAAGTGCTGACCATGGACGATTTCAAAAAAGAAGTGGACAAATCAGTCAACGAAATCAAACTCGAAGGAATGTACCCGGGATTTGAAGGCATCTTTCCGTATAAACTGAAAATAGGATCTTGAGCAATCAGCAATCAGAAATTAGTAATCAGCAATCAGAAATCAGCAATCAGCAATGATAATCCAATGTCGTTTAGTTAAGGGGTTTCAAATAAATATTCATTAATCAATTTCAACGCACAATATTCAATAGAGGACAGTGCGCCAGGCTGGATTTCTGCATTGAGCATTGAAAATTGAGCGTTGAACATTGGTTATTTTCTTACCTTAATTACATTGAATCATAATCTGCGATAATAATCAAGGCTCGGCTGTGCTTAAGATTTTAATCGTTCGTACACCACATACTCCCAGGGTTTTAAGCCGAAGGTTGTTTCCCCTTTTATATACAACTCATGGCTGCTGAAGATATTGCGGAAATTACCCTCCATCGGTGATTCAAATAACCGAATCGCCTGTACATCATCATAGGATAGGTTTAATACGACCAGCACCTGGTCTTCCCCGCTGGTACGCGTAAACGCAAACACCGCCCCATGGCTCGTCGGAAGCCTTTTTGCCGCGGTTTGCTGAATATCTGCGAAAACCGCATTTGACCGCCTGAGGGACAACAGTGATTTATAAAACTGGTGAAGCACATTTTCGCCGGTCCATTCGATCGGGTCTTTGTCGAAAAATTTAAGCCGCTTTTTGTTCGGTAGTTCCTGGCCGGTGTAAATCAATGGGATGCCGTTCCACATACAAGTCAATACCGCAAATGCGCGGGACGAAAAGCCCAGCCTTTCATACTCACTGCCGCTGTGTGAATTTTCATCATGGTTGCTGGTGAACAACAGGTGCATCGCGCCCGCCGGGAAACCTGCCTGGTACCAGGCCAACACATCCCCTACCCCATTCAGATCGGTTTGCCCTTTCCAAAACGATTCCAGGGTATGCAGCAACTTCCAGCCATAACTCGCATCAAATGCCTCATGATAATCCACTTCTTCACATTCTGCCAGCCAGAAAAGTGGTTTTATCATATCAAGCTCTGTGCGTACCATTTTCCAGAATGTCAACGGCACCAGCATTGCCATATCACAACGGAAACCGTCGATGTCGTAATTGGTTACCCAGAACTTCATCGCATCCAGCATAGCCTGCTCCAAAGCGGGATTGTTGTAATCCAGGTCGATGACGTCGATCCAGCCATTCGCGTCGAAGAATTCGCCGTCCGCGTTTTTCAGGTAATAATCCGGGTGCAGTACGGTCCAGTGATGATCCCAGCCGGTATGGTTGGCCACCCAGTCGATGATGACTTTCATCCCGAGCGAATGCGCCGTAGTAACCAAACGGCCAAAATCGGCCAGACTGCCGAATTCAGGATTCGTGCTGGTGTAATCGCTGCAGGCATAGTAACTTCCCAGGCTGCCCTGTCGCTTTTCTAAACTAATGGGTGTTACCGGCATGAACCATAAAACGGTTACGCCCATGTCTTTCAGGCGAGGTAACTGGCGGGCAAAGGCGGCAAAACTGCCGGCTTCGGAATACTGCCGCAGGTTAATTTCGTAAATATTTGTGTTGATGCTCCAGGCTATCGGTTGAAATTGATCAGTCATGTATAAAATCTATTGTTGAAAAGTAAGCTTTTTTATAAAGCGGCACATACCGTTCCGCATTCCGGAGAACAAACGAATGAATCTGCTGAAAATGATATGCCACGGCGGATTTTATCTAAAAGTACCCTAGGTTGCAAGTTGTATCTTTGCGCAGACGACTCATTCCAGCCAGGCCGGAAGGCCGGGAACATTGTATTTTTGAATTTGTTAGGTATATTATGAAAACGTTTAATGTCCCCATCACCTACCGTAGTCCGCTGATTACCGCCATCAAGGAAAAGCGCAAAAAGGACGACAAGCTGAAAAAAGATTTCAGTCCGACCCTGCTTGACTTCGGATCCCTGCAGGTATACCTGGCGCGACATTTTGGTTTTTGTTACGGCGTGGAAAACGCCATAGAGATTTCTTTCCGCACCATCGAACAAAACCCCGGTAAAAGAATTTACCTCCTCAGTGAAATGATTCACAACCCGCAGGTAAACAATGACCTCCAGCAGCGCGGACTGAAGTTTATGCAGGATACCCATGGCAACCAGCTGATTCCCTTTGAAGCATTGACGCCGGACGACATCGTGATTATA
>JBBSSY010000016.1:0-14902 GCA_038241595.1 Chitinophagales bacterium
CCGGGATACACCACCACGTCATCAGGAAGCGTAAATAATTCAGTGCGGACACTGTGCAGCAGCGTCTCATGGTCACCGCCGGGGAGGTCTGTACGGCCGACGCTCATTTTGAACAATACATCTCCGCCAATCACAAACTGCTGGGCCTCGCAGTAAAATGCAACATGCCCCGGAGAATGGCCGGGCGTAAACAAAACCTTTAGCGCATCTTTGCCGAGGAAAATCAGGTCGCCGGCTTTTACATATTTTAAAGCGCCGGTATAATTTTCAAATGGAAGTCCCCAGATTTTGGCCGCAGTCTCGGCATAGTCGAGTACCGGTTTTTCTTTTTCGTGGATATGGGGAACCAGGTCAAAGGTTTCGAAGACAAATTTATTTCCGAATATATGGTCCAGGTGGCCATGGGTGTTTAACAAAAGATCGGCCCTGAGTGTATATTCCGTGATGAAAGCCTGCAATTCTTTTCGCTCATTGCCAAAATAGCAACCGGGGTCGATAATAGCGCAATCCTGTTCTTCGTTAAATAATAGGTACGTATTTTCCTGCAGCGGATTAAACGTAAAGGTTTTAATATTGATCATAGGAGGAATATTACAAGAATTTCACCGATTAGTGGTAAAAACATAATTTTAGTACACAATATAGAAGGATATGCAAGTTTTGAAGAGTTTATTGCAGGGAAAAATTTATCGGACATCCAGACCTTTATTCTTTTCATTGTTTTTTGTCGCTTTTTCAGTTTCAGTTACCGCCCAGGTGAATGCCGTAGAATTTGGAAAGAACCGCGTTCAATACAAAAAGTTCAAATGGGACTACTACCAGACAGATAATTTCAACACCTACTACAGCCAGAATGGCGAACCGTTGGCAAAATTTGTTGCCCAGATTGCCGAAAAAGAACTTCCCAGCCTGGAAAGTTTCACCGAATATGGTTTACAACGCCGCACCAATATTATCCTCTACAATAATTACAATGAACTGCAACAGTCTAATATCGGACTTAGTTACGACTGGCAAACAACAGGCGGTACCACGAAACTGGTGAATAACAAAATGATGGTCTATTACAACAGTGACCATTCAAACCTTCGCCGCCAGGTGCGCGAAGGCATCGCCCGTGTGCTCGTGGAAAATATTCTTTTTGGAGATGACCTGGGCGAATTCGCCACCAACCAGACGCTGCTTGACCTCCCCAAATGGCTGACCGACGGGTATATCTCCTATGCGGCTGAAAACTGGAACACCGAACTGGACGACCAGTTGAAATCAGCGATGATGTCGGGCTCGTACAAGAACTTTTACCAGTTTGCCTTTGAGAAGCCGGCATTGGCAGGGCATGCCTTCTGGTATTACGTATCAGAAGCCTACAAAAAAGAAAACGTTACCTACTTCCTGTACCTGGCCCGCGTTTACCGGAACCTCAACGGCGCGTCACAGCGCATTGCCAAGAAAAAATTCAAAGACCTCCTGCGCGAGTTCATGACTTACCAGGAAGAAAAATATTATAAAGACATCCGTTCCAGGCGCAATGCACCAAAAGGGACTACGTCTGTTGTGGAAACAATCAGCAACTCAAAAGATTTCTTCCGTTTCTCCGCCAACCCCGCTCCGCGAAGCCAAACCTATGCGGTGGTAGAATACAAAAAAGGCATTGAACGTGTTGTGCTGTACGATAATTTCGTGGACCGCAAAGTATTACTGAAAAGTGGTGTACGGTCACCGGAAAATATTCCAAACCCGAACTACCCGTTGCTAGCCTGGGATGGCAAGGGTGCACGCCTCGCCGTGGTATACTGGGCGGAAGGAACCGCAAAACTTTTTGTGTATGACCTGGTGAAACACTATAAAACGATCAAGGTTGATCTCCCCGATTTTGACCTGGTACAGGATTTTAAATTTATGCTGAACGACAATACCCTGCTCTTCAGCGCGGTTAAAAAAGGACAGTCAGACATTTTCGTGTACAAAATCGATGACGCTTCTACCGAGCAGATCACCAATGATGTTTTCGATGATGTCGACCCGTCATTTGTTGCCTTCCCGAACAAAACCGGGATCATATTTTCTTCCAACAGGCCGTCGCCCCTGGCTAGAACGTCTGACACTGCCCTGCCTTCCAACAACCTCTATAATGTGTTCCTGGTAGACAACTGGAACAAATCGGAATTTAAACAGATCACCCAGCTCACGCACATGAAGTTCGGCAACGCCCGCAGTCCGACTCAATACAACAACGCACACTTTACCTTTGTAAGTGATGAAAGCGGTATTGCAAACAGGTTTGCAGGTTTCTTCAGAACACAAAGAGCCGGTGTTGATACAGTCTACACGGTTGGACAGGATTTTTTACGCAATCCCGATCCCAGCGACCTGGATTCGCTGCTGAAAGCCTACGACAAGAGCAAGCCCGATTCCATGTACACCATTTCCATCACCAATGACTCGGCTTATGTCTTCGCGCTGACGAATTACCAGAGTAGCCTGAAAGAAACAAAGATCGCGGGTCTTAATGGCCAGGTAAGTGAAGTGAGGCAGGAAGGCGATCTCAAATTCCTGTACAAATTACGCGTGGACGAGGCGGTGCTAAAAAAACGCAATGTCATTCCAAGGCCCACCGATTACCGCCGCAGAACTACCGAGGCAGCCAGGCTCGCCAGTGGGGAAGCGCTTAATACCGTACCGCTTACCAGTGGCAGCGACAGTTCGAGGGCACCAGCCAATATATTCGAATCAGAATTTGGTGCTGAAAAAATAGATTCAGCTGCGCGCCAGCGAGAGCTTGAAACCGCTGCCAACACCCGCGAGCCTTCTGTGCTGGAGAAAGCGAAAAGATATAATTACAAATTAAAATTTGGGGTAGACCAGGTCACCGGTTCCCTCTTTAACAATGATGTCCTGGGAACACGCTACCAGCCTTTTACCGGTAGTCTGCCTGTAAATTTAAACAACGGGGCATTCAATGGCATGTTGTCCGTTTCCGTTTTCGACCTGCTGGAAGACCTTCGTTTCACCGGTATGCTGCGGTCTCCATTGATTAATACCGCCGGCTCCGGTGTGCCGGTGAACATCGGCCAGCAGAATATTTTCTACCCGGGCACACAATCGTTGCTCAATTCCGGCACGGAATACATGGGCCGATTTGACTACCTTAAACGCCGCCTCGATTATTCTGCATTGTACTACCGCAAGACGGATATTGGCCAGACCGGTGCCGGTTATTCCGCCAAGCTGTTTACCAATCTCTACCAGGGTACTATTAAGTATCCATTTGACAAGGTGAAGAGTATTCGCGTATCGGTAGGCGTTAGACAGGATAAAGTGATCCTGAAATGGTCGGACATTGCCCCCCTTGACGGACCGGACAGCAAACAGACATTCGGCCTGATGCGGATGGAATATGTATACGACAACACCGTAGTCAAGGCGACTAATATTATGAATGGCCTTCGTTACAAGTTCTTCATCGATTACAATTCTCAGATCAGCAAACTTGGTACGGAGGATGGTCGTAACAGTTTTAATTTCGGTTTTGACGGCCGGTACTACTACCCGATCTATCGCAACTTTATTTGGGCCGGCCGAGCCGCGGGCGATTTTTCCTGGGGCAACCAGAAGATCATCTATTACCTGGGTGGTGTGGATGGCGCCTTGTTTCCAAAATATAGTCAGGATCCCGCTCCGCAGGATCCTGACTATGCCTTCCAGTCGTTGGCTGTTAACCTGAGGGGTTTCCCGCAAAATGTTGCCAACGGCAACAATGCGATGATATTAAACAGTGAATTCCGCCTGCCGGTATTTGCCACCCTGTTTGACCGTCCGATCAACAATGCCTTCCTGCGTAATTTCCAGGTGGTCCAGTTCTTTGACCTCGGTACGGCCTGGAATGGCAAATACAGTACGATTGAACGTCCATTTGTCATTTACCCGGGCACGCCGGTTTCCGTAAAACTTAAGGCTGGTGGCATCGGTCCTTTTGTAGGTGGGTACGGGTTCGGAGTCCGCAGCACATTATTGGGTTATTTCCTCCGCCTGGATTCCGGCTGGGAAATGAACGGCTTCTTCCGCGGCAAACCGATGTTGCATTTTTCTATGGGTGTGGATTTTTAATGAGCGATGAGCTGTGAGCTATCAGCAATCAGCAGTCAGCAATCAGTAGAAAAGAATATGATAATATTCAACACTCAACATAAAGCTTGTCTTTATTGATCTTGAATACTAAGTGTTGAAGATTGATTATTATTTCTTTCTTTTCTTCTGATTTCTGATTTCTGATTTCTGACTGCTGACTACTGATAGCTGATAGCTGATAGCTGATAGCTCACAGCTGATAGCTGTTCCTAACCATTTCCATCACCTTCCCGCCAAACAGTACCACCCCTGCAATTACTGCTACCACCGCGGTAACCAATACCGCCGCTGCCGCCAGGTCCTTGATTACTTTCACTTCCGGGTGCATTGCCGGAGAAAGATGATTCATGATTTTTTCGATGACGGTATTAAACAGTTCCGCCATCCAAACCAGGCCGATCACAAGGACGAGTACCACAAATTCCATCGGCGAAAAATGCAGCACGAAAGCCAGTAAAACTGCCACCGCCGCTACTACTCCATGGATCTGTGCATTGTGCCCATATTTGAAAAAATGACGAAGACCCGCAAAAGCATAGGTGAAACTCCGACCACGCGCCCGCCACGAGAATTTTTGTGGTTCCATACCCTAAATGTAGAACGTCGCTGGTATATTTAGTGAACTTCGTATTACTTTCTGTCTTCGCGTCTTCTTAGTTCACAAACTCCACAAATCTCCTTATCTTTCTCCACCTATAACTCAACCTGCATGCCTAACAAATTTATCCTCGCGCTCGACCAGGGCACCACTAGTTCACGGGCCATTATTTTCGACCGCGGTGGAAATATCATCAGCCTCGCGCAAAAAGAATTCCCGCAGATCTATCCACAGGCCGGGTGGGTGGAACATGATCCCGAAGACATCTGGTCGTCACAATATGGCGTGATTGCCGAGGTGTTGGCAAAGGGCAATATTAACCTTACCCAACTGGCAGGCATCGGCATTACCAATCAACGGGAAACAACCCTGGTATGGGACAAAATCACCTCCAAACCAATTTATAACGCCATCGTATGGCAGGACCGACGAACGGCGTCTTTCTGCGACCAGCTGACATCAGCCGGCTTACACCCGATGATCAAAGAAAAAACCGGGCTGGTGATCGACTCTTATTTTTCGGCGACGAAACTGAAATGGATACTCGACCATGTTCCCGGCGCCCGCGCCAAAGCTGACCGCGGCGAACTGGCGTTTGGAACGGTTGACAGCTGGCTCATCTGGAAACTGTCAAACGGCAAACTGCACATCACCGACGTGTCCAATGCAAGCCGTACGATGTTGATGAATATCCAAACCTGCGAATGGGATGACGAATTACTGCGGGTCTTCGACATTCCCGCTTCCGTGCTGCCGGAGATAAAATCTTCCAGCAAAATTTACGGAGTGACCGATGCGATGATAAAAAATTCAAATATCCCGATCGCAGGCATCGCCGGAGATCAGCAGGCAGCGCTCTTCGGTCAGCAATGCACTACGCCGGGTATGGGAAAGAATACGTACGGAACCGGTTGCTTCATGCTGATGAATACCGGTGAAAAAGCCATGACCTCTAACAACAACCTGCTTACCACCATCGCCTGGAAGATAGGCAACAAGGTAGAGTATGCGCTGGAGGGCAGTATTTTTATTGCAGGTGCCGTTGTTCAATGGCTGCGGGATGAATTGCGTATAATACGCACCGCTGCAGAGATAGAAGCACTGGCCTTGCGTGTGCCCGATAGCGGCGGCATCTACATGGTACCGGCTTTTGCCGGACTCGGTGCGCCTCACTGGAACCCTTATGCGCGCGGTACCATCTTCGGCCTGACACGCGGAACCAATAAGAGCCATATCGCCCGTGCGGCTTTGGAAAGCATTGCCTACCAGACTGCCGACGTGGTGAAAGCGATGGAATCGGATGCAGGCATTAAAATTAGCGAGCTGCGCGTAGATGGCGGTGCCACGGTCAACAACCTGCTCATGCAGATCCAGTGTAACATCCTGCAGGTGCCGGTGATCCGGCCGAAGGTGTATGAAACCACGGCACTTGGCGCAGCCTACCTCGCCGGTCTCGCCGTTGGTTACTGGAATGATACCCATGAGATCCAGCAGCAATGGCAGGCCGATCAACAATTTACGCCACAGATCGGGGAAGCCGACGTGCAAAAAATGATGCGCGGATGGCAACGGGCTGTATCCGCCAGCATCGCCTGGGCTGAGGATGACCGTTAGTAATGAAATCATGTCACCATGCTGCCTGTATAAAATGCAACGTCCCCAATGAATCGTGATAATATGTTGAACGCGCTCTCCGACCCTGCCACCCAATGGGATGTATGTATCATTGGCGGCGGTGCCACCGGGCTGGGCATTGCGGTAGACGCCGCCTCCCGCGGTTACCGCACGCTGCTGGCGGAGCAGCATGATTTTGCCAAGGCTACCTCTTCCCGTTCTACCAAGCTGGTACATGGCGGCGTGCGATACCTGCAACAGGGTAACATAAAATTGGTCATGGAAGCGCTGCGCGAAAGAGGCATTCTCTGGAAAAACGCGCCACACCTGGTGAAAGACCAGTCTTTCATTTTGCCAAATTATAAGTGGTGGGAAAGCACTTTTTATGGAATTGGTCTAAAATTATACGACTGGATGGCGGGTACCCTTGGTTTCGGTGCTTCACGCTTTCTTGGCCGCGAAGCCACGCTGCGCCGCGCACCGTCTCTGAATCGCAATGGGCTTCGCGGCGGAGTTCTATACCACGATGGGCAGTTCGACGATGCCCGGCTTGCGATCAACCTGGCACAAACGGCGGTAGAACAGGGTGCCTCCGTAATTAATTACCTCAAAGTAAATGCACTGATTAAAACCGGGGAACGGGTGACCGGCTTGCAACTGGAAGATGTGTTAACGGGCATGCCTTACCAGGTACAGTCTACAGTGATCATCAACGCCACGGGTATTTTTACTGATACAATTTTACAACTCGACGATCCCCAGGCCACGCCCATCCTCGCCCTCAGCCAGGGTACACACCTGGTGGTGGACAAACATTTTCTGCCGGGCGATTCAGCCGTACTTATTCCGTCTACCGATGACGGACGGGTGTTGTTTGCCGTGCCCTGGCACAATAAAACACTGATCGGCACTACCGATACCCCGGTACAACAGGCTACGCTGGAACCCGTCGCGCTCGAGTCAGAAATCACCTTCATCCTAACCCAGATCGCAAAGTATATTTCACCCGCACCCGTACTAAGTGATGTGCGTTCAATATTTGCCGGATTGAGGCCACTTGTTAAAGGCAACGCCAAACGTACGGCTGCCTTGCCACGCGACCACCTCATCCAGATCACGGCTTCCGGAATGATTACCATCACCGGCGGCAAATGGACCACCTACCGCCGCATGGCCGATGACGTGGTCAATACCGCCATCAAACAGGGACTGCTGCCCGATGTTGCTTGTCGTACCAGGGAGCTGCGTATCCATGGCTGGAAAGCCGTGACTGCCGATGATGATGACCGGTCGCATTACGGCTCCGATAAAGTCGCGATCGACGAACTGATAAAAAACAATCAAGCCCTCGGGGAGAAAATACACCCGGATCTGCCTTACTTACAGGCGGACATTATCTGGGCGATGCAGCATGAATCCTGCATGACGGTGGAAGATGCACTGGCGCGGCGCACGCGATCCTTGTTCCTGGACGCCAAAGCATCGCTCGAATGCTGTTCGCTGGTAGCCAGCCTGATGGCCAGTTATATGAAAAAAGACAAAAACTGGATTCAACAACAGGTGGAAGCATTCACCCGCACCGCCTGTGGTTACCTCCCGTTATCTACTGACCTGTTCAATATTTAAACTACAAAGCATGAGTCCTTTTCTTGGCGAATTGTCCGGCACCGCACTGCTTATTATTTTGGGGGAAGGTGTGGTCGCAAATGTTATCCTAAACAAAACAAAAGGCAATGGTGGCGGCTGGATCGTTATCGCCTTCGGCTGGGCGATGGCGGTTTACATTGGTGTATTTGTCGCGGCACCATTTAGCAAGGCACATTTAAATCCTGCAGTGACACTGGCTTTCGCGTTCCTTGGCAAATTGGCATGGAGCAAAGTACCGGTGTATATTGCGGCCCAGTTGCTTGGTGCGATGGCCGGTTCCGGTTTGATGTGGCTCACCTACCGCCTGCACTTCAACGCAACGACGGACCCAGATACCAAGATGGCGGCGTTCTGCACGTCACCGGCCATACGACACATGCCCAGCAACCTCATCACCGAAATCATTGGCACCTTCGTTCTTATTTTCGGGGTGTTATACATCGCGGCACCGGCAAACAGCCTGGGCGCCCTGGATGCCCTGCCCGTCGCATTGCTGGTGCTTGGCATCGGCCTATCATTGGGTGGACCTACCGGTTATGCCATCAATCCCGCGCGCGACCTCGGCCCGCGGATCATGCATGCCATTTTACCGATCCCGGGGAAAAGAGACAGCGACTGGGCCTATGCCTGGGTGCCGGTAGTGGGACCAGCGATCGGGGCGCTGCTGGCGGCGGCGGTATTTAAAATGATTTGATTAAACGCTTTAATGTTGCGGATAACTCCTGCGACCTCAATGATAGCATACTAAGTGCACCTGGCGACTTTCGTGTGGTGAGCGCCGGGACCTGATTACCTGCTAACCCACACTGGCGCCAGCCAGGCAACCGGTTTCTCCGGATCGGCACCGGCAGCATCACCACCGCCAGCGTTATATACCCTGATGAAAAAATATTTATTCGAAGTAGTACGAATAACTGGTGTCAATTTTACAGAGTAGGCATCAACTTTAATAGTCTGTATCACTTTACCGCTATCGCTTACAATATCAATTTTTGTGATCTTGTCTTTAGGATTCCCGGTATCGGGATCGTTGATGGAAATATTAAAAGTATAATTCTTTGAAACAGGAATTGTTGAACCCATGATATGATCATTCACGGTGTAACTGCATTGTATGTTTTGATCCAGCGACGCATAGGTGCGTCGGTGCTTCATAGCATCAAGTATGGCAGCCTTGGTTTTGTTTGGCGCCAAAACGAATGTTCTTGATGTATGACGTGTTATCCCGGTGAGGCCGTGGTTGTCATTGCCACAAACCGGGGAGACTTTCCAGCCTTTATCCAGGGCATTTACAAAACCTTCGTAATGGATTTTATTATTTGAATTAATAACTTCGAGCATCGTCATGATGTCGGTTATCTCTGCGTCGCGGTATGCCCAATTATTATATTGACCTGGACCGGGATGGTTAAATGTGCCCACAACAGGACCTTCCCCATTGGGTTTTGCAGTCTTCAGCCAGTTATAGAGATAGGTAAGGTCAATATTTGGATCAAGGGCATTGAGGTATTCAGCGGTGTTTATGATATTAAGATGTCCCTGCCCGTTAGGACCATTGTTCTCCGAATGTTCGTAGCCCCGGATGGCCACGAAATTGTTATCCGTTGCCGCTTCTGCCGCCTGCTTTGAATCAAGCCAGACCTTATTGGAAATATCTGGTGGATTAAGATTATACTCCTGGGAGTGGTCAGTGGTTACATAAAAATCATAATGACTTGACTTAGCCAGCGCAAAATGGGCAGATGGTGGTCCCTGGTATTTCTGCCAGTCAGGTTTTAGAACCTCACTCGGCCCGGGGTATTGCGTTGACCGGATAATTATTATTGCAGGGCAGGTTCCTGATGCTACATAACCTGCTTTCCAGGCATCTACACTATCAGGACTTGCCTCTCCGCCAAAAACCGCAATTCCCTTACATGCGCTTTTTTGGAACTGCTCACCGTGGGAACCGGTATAGGAGGTGTGGGCATGCGTATTCCCGCTATAAATATTATAGGTGGGGACTGCTGTTTTCGATTGTGCTGCTGCCTGGCTAACCATCAATGATGCGATGATCGCAAAAGCAAGAAACAACTGTTCATTTACATATTTCATTAAGTCAAATTTAGCTTAAAATGGCTTTGGCAAGTTAAGCCATCAACTTCCAGAAAAAGCTGAACCGATTGTTGTTCGTGTCACCTAATACCCCTGATTTTGAACCAATTTGGTATTACTCAATTCCGGTAAAGGAATAGGCAAAAGTTCATTTTTATTGACTTTGAATCCAAGCGGTGACAATATGGATGCAGCCCTCCCTGTGCGTATCAGATCATACCAGCGATGGCCTTCTGTTGCGAGTTCCAAACGGCGCTCATTGTAAATATTATCCAGCGTTGCTGCTGTTGGTGCAAGGCGAACACGTGCGCGCACAGCGTTTAAAAGTGCTGCCGCCCTAACGGCGTCTCCACCACCCTGTATCAGTGCTTCGGCTTCCATGAGGTAACTATCAGCCAGGCGGATCTCAATATAGTTCTGCGGGTAATTAATAGTAGCCGGGCCCACAGTTGCTTTAAAGTTATTTAATGGCGCAAATTTCAGCGCAAAATACCCGGTATTCTGGTAGCCCGGTATGTATGTCGCCTGGCCAGCCTTGGCCAAACTGTCTACGTTTGAGATGGTCGCTGAATATCGCGGATCAAAATGAATGGCACTTATCAGGGAGGCGCTTATCGGACATCCACCCCAACCTGCGTAAAAAAACGGACCGGCATAACTTCTGGGGCCGAACATCGTGGAAGCTATAAAACCTTCTACCTTGCTGGTGGCGCCCCATGCAGACGCAGATATAGAGTTATGGGTTATTTCCAGAATTGATTCGCTGTTGAACTTGTTATCCGGTTTAAATATGTCACCAAAGTTGGTGAGCAAACGATAACCGTATTTGCTGGTGCTACCGGGAGTTCCATTAACATCGGCAAATTCTTTTGCTGCATTGCTCCATTTTTTCTCATATAAATAAACTTTTCCCAGCAATGCATGTGCAGCGCCTTTTGTGATGCGCCCACCTTCAGTAGCTGCTGGCACCATATCAGGAAGATTTGTTTCGTTGGTGGCATCGACCAGGTCTTTCTCAATTTGCGCATACACTTCAGCGGGAGCAGCCTGGACAGTGTTGTAGATTTCATCTTTTGAAAGGGGCGTTGTAAACAATGGCACATGACCAAACAAACGCACCAGGTCAAAATAAAAATAACCTCTTAAAAATTTCGCTTCTGCTATATATCTTTTCTTAACTGCGTCCGTTAAACCGGGAATACCCGTCTCAAGCTTGGAAAGAATGGAATTAACCCTTGACACACCGGTGAAATTTTTCTTCCAGTAATCAAGTTGGGGGCCAGTAGCCGCATCGATGGTGTAACTATCCATCGTATTTAAGAACGGCACATCCGAACCACTGGCTCCTCCTCCCAAACAATCATCTGAAGCTGCTTCCAGGCAGGGAAAAGTGCTATACCCGCCGCCACCAGCGCCTTCCCATCCTAATGGGTCATAAGCAGCAACCAAGCCATTATATGCTTCGCTGGGGTTTCTATAATAATTTGTTTCTACTTGTGTAGCCTTGGGTTCCGCTTCTAAAAATTCCTGTTTGCACGAAGGGGAAAATGTAATAACGAGTGAGAAAATGGCTATATATTTTATGTCTGCTGTTTTCATCTTTTTGATTTTTTAACTATTAAAATCCAATATTCACTCCCACCAACAATGACCTCGACTGGGGATAAATTGTGCGGTCAATACCATAACTGCTTCCTCCTATTTCAGGATCATAACCGCTATATTTAGTAATAGTAAGCAGGTTGTTACTGCTTACATAAACACGTGCCGTTGTTAGTTTGGCTTTTGTAATTAATGATTTCGGCAACGAGTAACCTACCTGCAATGTTTTAATTCTGAAATAATCGCCGTTCTCCAGATGATAATCCGACGGATTTGAGAAATTCTTGTTTGCGTCTTTAACGCTAAGCCTGGGATTGGTATTGGACGTACCCTCACCCCGCCATCGATCCAGTATCGTTGTTTGCCAGTTAGCCGTTGACAAGTCTAAACGCCTTAATCCCTGGAATATCTTGTTGCCCGCCACACCTTGTCCGAATACCAACAGGTCAAAATTTTGATAAGATGCATTGAATGAAAAACCATACGACCATGTCGGTATGGGATTGCCGATGAATGTTCGGTCCGCCTCCGTGATGACCCCATCTCCATTTACATCGGTCCAGCGAAAATCACCCGGTTTGGCGGCAGGCTGGATCGGTTTACCATTTTTGCCGACATAGGTATCTATATCTTTTTGATTCTGAAAAATTCCTGCTGTTTTAAAGCCAAAAAAGGAACCCACCGGCTGGCCGACCGCTGTTCGGGTAAGCGCATATGTACTGTTTTGCAGGGTAGCGCCGCCCTCTATAAATGCTTTGTTGTCGCCAAGGTAGGTCACCTCATTTTTGACACGGGAAATATTCCCTTTCAAATTCAAATTTATGACCCCGATTTGCTTTTGGTAACCGAGCTCCAGTTCAATTCCCTTGTTCGTCATATCTGCCACGTTGCCATAAGACGAACCGGTGGCCCCTACATAACCGGGATAGTCAATAGTCTGAAGAATGCCGGAGGTCTTTTTATTATACCAGTCGAAGGTTACATTCCAGTGTTGAAAAAGAACCACATCGGCACCGAAATTTAACTGGCTGGTTTGTTCCCATCTTAACTCAGGATTTGAGGGAGCATCAGGGCTATAGCCAATTGTATAAACATTATTACCAAAGGTATAATTTCGACCACCCCCTACCGTTGCCAGGTACCTGAAATCACCCAACACATCATTTCCCGTAATACCATAAGAACCTCTCAATTTTAAGAAGTTAACGGTGTTCGCAAAGTTCCAGAAGTTTTCACGGGAAGCTACCCAGCCAACAGAAGCCGAAGGAAAATATCCATACTTATTACTGGATCCAAATCTCGAAGAGCCGTCGCGGCGTATCACACCGGTGAATAAATATTTTCCACTATAATCGTACGTTATCCTGCTGAATAGAGAGTTTACCGTATGATGTATTCCTTCATAGCCACCGGCAGTTTTATCTGTTGCGGAGATGCTGTAATTCATCGTGGCATCATTAAAGTTAGTAACGGGCAGGTTATAGTATGTCACGTTAATGCCACTGCTGTTGTTATCAAGATAAGCTCCCTGGCCTAACAACACGGTAAAATTATGTTCCTTGATAGCACTACTATAAGATACGATGTTTTCCAGGTTCCAGTTTAGCGATTTTTGCCTGTCCCGCGAAAAAGCGGTTTGAGTTGTCAGGGTGTTTGAATTGAGGTAATACAGCGGTGAAAAGGCCTCGCTGCCCCAATAAAATAGCGTTGCGCCCAAAGTGGATCGCAATTTTAGTCCTTTCATTGGTGATGCTTCCAGGTATACATTACCAACGATATTATCTGACCAATTATAATTGCCCTGACGGGTTTGTATATATGCTAATGGGTTGGTAACGTCCTGCGCGATGTATTTAGAAATCCCGTACGGGTTGCCAAATGCATCTCTTATTACAGGCTGGGATGAATAGGGAACGGTATTGGCTTCCGCGGGATCTGTTATTACTGTTTTCGTTATCGGGTCAAGCATGAGGGCCGCGGAAATTGGGCCGCCAAAGTTGTTATTACCAACCACGTTGCCTTTCTCTTTAATATGGGAAAAACCAAGTGTCTGACCCATCGTCAACCAATCTGTTATTTTATACGACGAATTCAGCCTGATATTATACCGCTTGTAATTAGATATCGATGGAGCCACTATGCCATCCTGTCCAAAAAAGCCAAACGAAGTATAGAAAGTGGATTTTTCACTACCGCCACTGATGCTTACTTCATGGTTTTGTATCTGCGCGTTATTACTAAAGACCAGGCTTTGCCAGTCTGTACCTTTTCCAAAAGATTCCGGGTTGGTAAAAAATGCCGCACCGCCATCATTAATAAGTTGTTCATTGCGCATTTGCGCATATTGAGTGGCATCTAACACCTTTAATTTTTTAGCCGGTGCCTGTGTGCCATAATAGCCATTATAATTTACGCGGATGCTTCCCGCTTTGCCCTTTTTTGTAGTTACAAGTATTACACCGGCAGAAGACCTTGCACCATATATTGCAGCAGATGCGGCATCTTTCAATACTTCTATTGATTCAATATCGCTTGCATCAAGATAATCTATACTGCCATTACCAATTACTACTCCATCTATTACATACAAAGGGTTGCTGGCGCCTTCATTTAAGGAAGTGATGCCGCGAATTCTGACTGTGGAAGCAGCTCCCGGCGCTCCCGAACCGGAAGCAATCGTTACACCAGAAACCCTGCCCTGCATGGCTTGTTCTATCCGGCCAATTTGTTGATTTTCGAGGTCCGACGCTTTCACACTGGAGATAGCGCCTGTTACTACGCTTTTCTTTTGCGTGCCGTAACCAACAACCACTACTTCACCCATGGAAGCGGCTTCTGTATTCAAAGTAACTTCGATCACCGTTCTTCCTTTTAACGGAATTTCTTCAGAAGTATACCCTACAAACGAAAATACAAGGATTGCATTTACATTGGCTACCGGCAATGTAAAGTTCCCGTTAACATCTGTTGACGTGCCCCCGGGATTATTTTTTATACCAATACTTACTCCATTCAGAGGTTCTTTGGAAGCAGCCAGCACTTTCCCTTTTACAATAATGTTTTGTTGCGATTGCGAGATCGTTGAGGAAAATAAAAAGAAGAAAGTTAAGAGAAAAGCAATTAGTTGATTTGGTTTCATACAATTTTTTTATCTAACGATGAGGCTAATTTTGCAAAGATAGGTAGGAATAAATTTGGTATCCCGAATAACTTAAGGAA
>JBBSSY010000017.1:0-14373 GCA_038241595.1 Chitinophagales bacterium
AAAATTCATAATTCGTCTTTCTTCTTGTTACTTTTGCAGCTTATGGCTACTGATACTTCCCGATTCCAGGCGATCATCGCCCATTGCAAAGAGTATGGTTTCATTTTCCCTTCCAGCGAAATTTACGATGGTTTAAGTGCCGTATATGACTACGGCCAGTATGGCAGCGAACTAAAAAAGAACATCCGCGACTATTGGTGGAAGAGTATGACGCAGCTTCATGACAACATCGTAGGCATCGACGCGGCCATTTTTATGCATCCCACCACCTGGAAGGCCAGCGGTCACGTAGATAATTTCAGTGACCCGATGATTGACAATAAAGACAGCAACAAACGGTACCGCGTCGACCACCTGATTGAAGGCTTTGCCGACGACCTGGAAAAAAAAGGCAAGGAACCGGAAGCGGCCGCGCTGCTGGCTGATATGGATAAGTTGCTGGCTACCAATGATTTTTCTGGGTTGAAGGCACTGATCGAATCGCATAATATTAAATGTTCAGTCAGCGGCACGTGCAACTGGACAGATATCCGTCAGTTTAACCTGATGTTTTCCACCGAGATCGGCAGCGTGAGTGGGGAAACGGAAGCCAACCAGATTTACCTGCGCCCGGAAACGGCCCAGGGTATCTTTGTAAATTTCCTCAACGTGCAGAAAACAGGGCGCATGAAAATCCCTTTTGGCATCGCGCAGGTGGGCAAAGCTTTCCGCAATGAAATCGTTGCCAGGCAGTTTATTTTTCGCATGCGCGAATTCGAGCAGATGGAGATGCAGTTTTTCATACGTCCTGGTACACAAAAAGAGTGGTACGAGTATTGGAAAGAAGTTCGCATGAACTGGCACCTGAGCCTGGGGATCTCCGCCGATAAATACCGTTTCCACGATCACGTAAAATTGGCGCACTATGCCGATGCGGCCTGTGACATCGAATACAACTTTCCCATTGGCTTTAAAGAAGTGGAAGGAATTCATTCCCGTACCGACTTCGACCTGAAAAATCACCAGCAGTATAGCAAAAAAAAGATGCAGTACTTTGATACTGAAACCAATCAGGGTTACATCCCGTACGTTATTGAAACATCCATTGGTCTGGACCGGACGGTTATGCTCATTTTAAGCGAAGCCTATGCGGAAGAAGACCTGAGCACCGCAGAAAAATCTGACAGCCGGGTGGTTCTTA
Organism: Chitinophagales bacterium; assembly: GCA_038241595.1. GTDB lineage: Bacteria > Bacteroidota > Bacteroidia > Chitinophagales > Chitinophagaceae > JADCRZ01. The sequence goes on from JBBSSY010000017.1 coordinate 1,181, forward strand.
GGTTCCCGCCGAAACTGGCTCCGTTAAAATTAGCCATCTTCCCTTTAACCAAAAAAGACGGCTTGCCCGAGATTGCCAGGGCGTTGATGAATGAATGTCGCTCGGAGTTTAAATGTTTCTACGAGGAAAAAGATGCCATCGGCAAACGGTACCGGCGCCAGGATGCAATCGGGACTCCTTTTTGCATTACGGTTGATCATCAGACCAAGGAAGACAATACGGTAACCTTGCGCCACCGGGACAGCATGTCGCAGGAGCGCATTCCGCTTGGGCAGGTGAGGGAAAGGATTCAGCAGGAAATTCGTTAAAGAAAATATTACCGGTTGCCTCGAAAAATGGCAACCGCGTGAACATTCAATAGATTACTTATTTAATAATTTTATATATGCTTGCTATATCCATAAATGTCACATGGATACCTGTCATTTTACTGGTTGGTATCATCATTGGCTTCGCCTTAAGAAGCCAGCAGATTAAAAAATGTAAAAACAGGATCATCTCGCTGGAGAACGATATGCTGTACAGCCACGCAGAAATCCTGCGGTTGCAACACGACCAGGTTGAGATGGAGAAAGCCTTCTTGCGCCCCTCAAAAACACCCGTAGTAACGATGAAAGACCTTCCGCAGGATAACCCGGAGAAGGAGGATAAAACGAAAAAGAAGTTGAAGTGAAGGTGGGTTTGGCCGACAGCTATGAGCTGTAGCCTTTATTTTCCAGACGAGTCTTCCTTTGGACCAGGCAGCTGGTTGGCGCTACCAAACTATACCTCGTTATTCGCCAATCCATCGTTTGTCATTCTGTGATCGGCCGCGGTACGAACTATAGCTCACGCGTCCCTGGCGCGGCCGATACGCGGAATCTCTGCTCACTTTTGCAGATTGGTACGGGTTAGGCCGCCAGCGAAATTATCAGGAGGGTCCTTTTGGTTGCCGCTCATAATCATTGTATTCGATAATCAACAAGCGGCAACCGCGGAATGACAAAGCAAAGAGGAGGCTGCTCCTTTCCTGCCTCCATGATCATAGTCTATCAAATAATTTTCTAAATCACCGTTCAGACAAATTTCCGCCAGGTAGCTGGGCGAAATTCTAACTGATTCTACCAATACATTTAATCCAGTGAATTCTGTTCCTAATCCACCAGCAATTTCTTGATATACACTTTATTATTATGCTCGATCTTCAGAATGTACAAACCCGCACTGATACGACCGGCATCAAGTTGTTTACTAAACTTGCCCGTGAAATCCGGATACTCACTCTTATACACTTTCTGGCCAACCGTATTCACCAGGCTGATAATTAATTTATCACGCCCTTTGACTTCAAACTGCACATAAAACTTACCATGGTTTGGATTCGGCGATGCGATCAGCGCAATCTGGGTGCCATTCACATCCACCACCGGTGTACTGGCAAAATTGATCTCGTTGGATGTGAGTGAACATCCGTTTTCGCTGCTGGTAACTTTATATAGCCCGGATTGTGTGGCTGTATATGTTTTGCCTGTTGCACCCGCAATAAGCACATTGTTGAGATACCATTGGTTTCCGGTGCTCGTGGTACTGGTGATCGTATTGCCGACAAGGCTGATGACGGGTGCGACGGCCGTTGTGGCTACAACCGGGATGCGAACTGCCGGACAACTCGCCAGTTTTACCTTCATATCGTACAAGAAATAGTAAAAACGTTGGAAGAAGGTGGCGTCCGAGGTATCCGCCGTGTTGGCAGCACTGTTGCCCGTAATGGAAATAATATTCGGGATGCTGAATGGGTAGATCGCAGGCGACGGTGCAATGCCATTGTTCCTGAAAATGGTGGCACCATTTAACGATTGGATGATAATGGCATGATTGCCCGGCGTTGGTACCGGCAGGTTTAAATAAAATATTGCACCGGTATCCAGCGGGTTGTTCACATTTACCGTTCCCGGCTGAGGGTCCGGTGTCGTGGCATATACATCGATCGTTGTACTTGAAATGGTAGTGAAATTATAGTTCCCGGTAAGCGGGTTGAAGTTTGAGATATCACCTACGATAAATTTAATCTTGCCGGCATTGCCAATGTATAATCTTGCGCTCTCAATCGTCAGCGGAACTGCGGTCGTGAAGCGCACAAAACTGTTGTTAAACAAGCCGTAACCACCGTTCGGGTACAACATCTTATTGGCTGCCCCAACTTTTCCACCCAGTTCATTGACGCCGAGGTAATATGTTTTGTCTGCAGTAATTGTCGAAGTTGTTGTTGAAGCGCCGGTGGCCAGTACGGTGGTCGCGGTCGGACTGGCGTACCACAATGCCACGTCCCCGGTATTGGTGACCGCTTTCAAATTGACCGTATTTGTTCCACAAATGACTGCGGTACCGGTGACGGTAGATGTTCCGGCTTGGACAACGACGACGGACGTGTTGGCGTCATTGGCCGTATTCTGATCACCTGCCAGACCGGTTTTGCTGGTAACGGTATAGGTGGTGCCTGCCACTGCAGAAAATGGAACCTGCAGGGTGAACAGTACCTCGGAGTACGGGGCGATCGTATCGCGGCAGACGGTTGAAAAGGTGGATACGGTGGTAGCGCCGTTTTTGACGGTAACAGACACCGGTACGTTCAGCTTGGCGGTGCCGCCAAAGTTTTTGATGCGTAAGGTCACCAGTTGAAACGGGTTGGCACAGCTGGTTGCTGCCGGGTCCACGAGTTCGGTAATGCCGACATCATTGGAAGCCGCGACAAATTTTACATTGTAATCTTGTGTTTCACCATTGGCATAACTTCCGCAGGGCTGCACGCTGGCGGCGTCGGATGTTTGCTGTACGATGACGCGCATGATCGACTGGTTGCCAATTATGATTCCCTGTGGTGGGGTAATACTGGCGGTAAAAGTGTTCGCTCCATTGATGACGCCGCTTACAGCCACTTCTTCGCCTGGGTCGGTGAAATCGCCGTCGCTGTTATAATCAATAAAGGCTTTCACAATTTTCGCCGTCGAGGTTGCATCGCAACTGCTCACGCGAACCGCAAATGGGGTAGACAGGTTGGGTTCGATCGGGATGGGAATGCCGGCATTCAGGGAGTAGGTAGTACAGCCTGATACGTTGGTAAATGTCGCCGTGCCGACAGTTACATTGTCGATCCGCGCGCCGGCATTGCTTGATGGCGACGACGTGCAATACACTTTTCCGCCGATACCACTTACAATGAGCGAATAGGCCTGTGAGCCTCTTTGTAAAACGCCCTTATGGGAAACCTCGATGATATAATTTGCCCCTGGTACCCCGGCGGGGGCCACCACCTGCTCGACGTTGTCAATGGTATTGTCACCGGTAGACGCAGCCAGGGACGGCGACGCCGGGTTCAGGATCCAGGGGTTAAAGGTTGTGTTGTCTTTTTTGATCCGGATATCCAGGTCATTGACCAGTCGTTTATTCGTACTGTTCAACAGGTTTACTGTTTCGACATTTCCTTTGGGATCCGTCCAGGTAAGTGTTGCTTTCAACTGGCCGACACCGGATGCAGTAACCGGGAAAGAATAGGTTTTACCATTCGCCAGGTTGTCCTCCAGGATGATCTCGTTCGTATTGTTGGAAGTAATTACTGCCGCCGCCTTCTCCATATTAATAACGCCCCATCCATACTGGTAATCCGGACCGATGCTACCCGCTTCGTCGGCGGTATGAATGATGATACCTTTCAGGGTTGCCGAGCGAAGGAAAGAGCCGTTGTGCAGTTTGGCGTAATATTCCTGCAGCAGGAAGGCTGAGCCGGCAGCTACGGGAGCCGCGTCAGAGGTGCCGCTGGTGCTGGCATAATCATTATCGGAGGCGCCGTAACTGGACAGCTGGTCCACACCATCGGCCACCACGTCGGGCTTTATGCGGCCATCGTCCGTTGGCCCCCAGGAACTGAAAGACGCAATTTGCGCATCATTGATATTGGTATAACCCCCGGGGATGGGGCTGATCGCCCCAATCGTAAGAATGTTTTTGGCGGTGCCGTAGGTAGAGAGGATGTCATACCCGTCGTTGCTGCTGATGCCCACCGGGCGATTGCCTGCATTGACAAAATTGCCCGTTGCATCCATCCGCCAGTAGGGTTGCCCGACGGCCGGGCCATTTGAATTCCGGTCGTTACCCGCCGATTTTACGATCAGGTAATTGGGTGCGTTGTAGGCGATGGAATCCCACAATTGCGCGTCACTGGAATAGTAACCGAATTTGTAATCCTCCGTGGTATTGGGCTGCCCGTAGAACTCCCAGCGGGCGAGTGCGCTGTTAAAGTTCCAGCCGGCTATGACCCCGTATGAATGATTTGAAATGAGCAGGTTTGGTGCTTCGGCCAGCATCTCCGACTGGAAGTTGTTGAAATCGTAAACGATCAGCTGCTGGGCCTGGAACGACATACCCTTTGCCAGCGGGTTGACACCGGTAGCGATCATTGTTCCGGCAACATGTGTTGCGTGGTTGCTGATGGTGGTCGCATTGTCTTTCTGCAGGATGCGGTTGACTAGCTCAACATGCGTGTTCCTGACTTTGCCCTCATCCCAGACTGCCAGTTTGCCTTTCAGGAAAGCCGATGAACCGGAAAGATTTAACCCGGTACTGCCCGACGGCCACAACAGGTTGGTGCGGATGGTGGCCGCGGAGCGGATATTGTTTTCAACGGAAGTGTACAACGGAAAACCTTTCGGGTCGATGCCGGTAAGCCTCGACACATGGTCGCCACCCCCGGTGATCATCATCGGCCATCCCTTTTCTTTAGAATACAGAAGCAGTTTCTGGAACGTGGTTTGTTCTTCGGCAGCCCTCCTGGTAGCGGCCTTATTTAAAATTTGGGTATTGGTCCGACGCTGTGCAGAAATGTTTCCGTGGAGAAGCAAAGCAAGGCAAAGGAAAAAAGGTACAAATCCAGACAGTTTCATAATATTTCTTTAAACAGTGTTTAAAATTACAATATTTCGGTAAAGGGCGGAATTAATGATAATTTTATAAGGGGGTGAAAAACCGGTGATCCGCTACAAAATAAGTTTATGAAAACGTTCCTTATCAGCGCTTTAGTATTGTCGTTTATTATTACCTGTTTAACTGGCCTGTGTCCCGTGTTGTGCAAGAAGTCGGGATTAGCTGGTTACCTGTCCGCAGTGAGCGGCAACCAGATGCCGTCTCCCGGTGTGGCGCGCCCTGGGCCCAAGGGGATAAAAGGAACCTTTTATATCTACGAACTGACGAAATTCAGCCAGGCAACCCGGCGGGGAAATTCCTCCTTTTTTACTGCGGTATCCACCAGGTTGATCAAAGAGGTAGAAACAAAAAACAACGGGTATTTTAAAGTCAACCTTCCGCCGGGCAGATATTCCATCTTCCTGAAGACCGACCAGGGTATGTATTCCAATCTGTCGGACGGTGACAACAACATTGGCCCGGTTGAGGTGCGGCCAAAGAAAATGACCCGGTTGGAACTAAAGATGGATCACCATGCCTTTTATTAAAAATTAACGTTTTTACGGTTACCCTATAATGAGCTAATACGTTAGCTTTGCTTCCCGATCTATGAACCTGGAGCAGTTGCATGAAAAATTCATCAAATCTCCCCGCCTTTTTCAACTTGCGGACAGGCTCTCGTATGCCAAACCCCAAAAACTTTTTCTTAAAGATTTGTATGGCAGTTCTCCTGAACTAGTAATCAGTGCGGTTTTCGATCACCCTGCCAGTGCCACGCTGAATCACCTGGTGATATTGGACGATGCCGAAGAAGCGGCTTATTTTCACAATACACTGGAAAATCTCACCAACGCACTCGACCTTTTTTATTTCCCGTACTCTTTCAAAAACAGGAAAAATTTCTCGCTGCTCAACAGCAGTCATGTGATGTTGCGTACGGAAACGCTGATGAAAGTAAGCGGCGGTGGAAACAAAAAGATCATCGTTACTTACCCCGAGGCCCTGGCGGAAAAAGTGGTGCTCCAGAAAACACTTAACGATACCATCATCCATGTAAAAACGGGTGACACACTGGATGTGGATGGCCTGATGGAAAAACTGGTGGGTTACGGCTTTGAACGCACTGATTTTGTATATCAACCCGGTCAGTTTTCACTGCGTGGCGGCATCCTTGATATCTATTCTTTCGGCAACGAAAAACCTTACCGGCTTGAACTTTTTGGCAACGAGGTGGATTCCATCCGGGTCTTTAATCCCGAAAACCAGTTGAGCGAACGCAAACTGCTGCAGGTAAACATCATCCCGAACGTAGAGACCCAGTTCGAGAAAGCAGACAAAGTTCCCTTGCTTGATTTTTTGCCGGAGAATACCGTGGTGTGGATTAAAAACTGGGATATTGTAACCGAGAAACTGTCAATACTCGAAGAGGAGCTGGATCAATTCCTGGTCTCACAGGAAGGACTACCCGCTAACCGACCTTTCACCGAGGATGATAAACTGGAAAAAACCACAGTTGATGCGAACGATTTCGTTCCTGCCGCCAAATTAAAGTTGCTATTGGCATCTCGCCACGTGGTTGAGTTCGGCTACAGCTCCTGGCTCGCGACCGATGCACCCGCCGGCGCTGCAGCGGTGATTGAATTTCACACAAAGGAGCAACCTGCCTTTAACAGGCAGTTCGATCTGCTGATCAAAGAGTTGAAGAACTGGGAATCGAAAAAATACGAACTATATATTTTTGCCGACAATCCCAAACAGCTGGAGCGGTTGCACAGCATCTTTACCGACCTGCAGACGGAAATTCCGTTTGTGCCCATTCCTACTTCCATCCACGAAGGCTTTGTTGACGACGACCTGAAACTGGTGTGTTTTACCGACCACCAGATCTTCCAGCGGTATCATAAATACAAAGTCAAGCAGGCTTATAGCAAGAACAAGGCCATCACGCTAAAAACACTGCGCGACCTTCAGCAGGGCGATTATGTTACCCATATCGACCATGGCCTGGGCGTGTACAGCGGCTTGCAGAAAATTGAAGCCAATGGACGGGTGCAGGAGGCGGTGCGTATTATATATAAGGATAACGACATCCTGTATGTAAACATCAATTCGCTCCACAAGATTTCCAAATACACCGGGAAAGAAGGATCCGTTCCAAAGATCAACAAGATCGGCAGCGATGCATGGCAGAAATTAAAAGAGAAGACAAAAACCCGGGTCAAGGAAATTGCGTTCGACCTGATCAAATTATATGCACAACGCAAGGCACAGGTCGGTTTTTCACATGCGCCGGACAATTATATGCAAACCGAACTGGAAGCATCGTTTATCTACGAAGATACACCCGACCAGAGCCGCGCCACGGCCGACGTGAAGAAAGATATGGAGGCGTCGTCGCCCATGGACCGGCTGGTATGTGGTGACGTGGGATTTGGTAAAACCGAAGTGGCCATTCGTGCTGCTTTTAAGACCTGTCTTGATGGCAAACAGGCCGCGATCCTGGTGCCGACAACCATCCTTGCCTTCCAGCACTTTAAAACATTCAGCGATCGTTTGAAAGATTTCCCGGTAACGGTGGATTATGTAAACCGGTTTAAATCTTCCAAAGGAAAAAAGGAAACGCTGCAGCGTCTGGAAGCCGGCAAGATCGATATCATCATTGGCACGCATTCACTGCTGGGTAAAGAAGTTAAATTTAAAAATCTTGGCCTGATGGTGATCGATGAAGAGCAGAAATTTGGCGTCGCTGCCAAAGAAAAGCTTAAGACGATCCGCACCAACGTGGACTGCCTCACGCTGACAGCCACCCCCATACCGCGTACCTTACAATTTTCGCTTATGGGTGCCCGTGACCTCAGCATCATCAACACCCCGCCGCCGAACCGGCAGCCCATTCAGACTGAAGTGCAGGTGTATAACCAGGACGTTATCCGGGATGCCATCTATTACGAAACGGAACGCGGCGGCCAGGTATTTTTTATCCATAACCGCGTCATGGGACTTGCGGAGATGGCGGGCATTATCCAGGGGCTATGCCCGGACGTTAGCATCGGTTATGCACATGGCCAGCTGGAGGGCCATGAACTGGAAGAACGGATACTCGACTTCATCGATCGGAAATATGATGTGCTCGTTTGTACAAATATTGTGGAGAGCGGCGTAGACATTCCCAATGTAAATACCATTATCGTAAATAACGCCCACCAGTTCGGACTAAGCGATCTTCACCAGTTGCGTGGACGTGTAGGCCGGAGCAATAAAAAAGCATTCTGTTATTTGCTGGCTCCGCCGATGAGTACGCTGCCAAGCGATTCGCGCAAGCGCCTGCAAACCCTTGAGCAGCATAGCGAACTTGGCAGCGGCTTCCAGATCGCTATGCGCGACCTGGACATCCGTGGTGCCGGCAATATGCTGGGTGGTGAACAAAGTGGTTTTATGGCGGAGATCGGTTTTGAAATGTACCAGAAGATACTGGATGAGGCCATCAAGGAATTAAAACGCACCGAATTCAGGACCTTGTTTAAAGACGAGATCCGGCAGCAGGAAGACTTTGTAAAAGACTGTATGATCGATACCGACCTGGAAATATTGATCCCCGACCGTTATGTGGAAAACATCGCCGAAAGATTGTCGTTATATACCCGGCTCGATAACTGCGATACGGAAGCCGAGCTCCAAGCTTTTCATCAGGAAATGCTGGATCGTTTCGGGCCGGTTCCACCACCCGTTGAGGACCTGTTTATTACGGTACGCTGTCGCAAACTGGCTGTGGAGCTGGGCTTTGAAAAAATGGTGCTGAAAGATGACACATTACGTTGTTATTTTATCAACCGTCCCGACTCGCCTTATTTCGAATCAGCCATTTTTCATTCCATCCTGAAGTATATCCAGACGGCTACCAACAAGGCAAAGTTGAAACAAACGGGCAGGAATTTTATCCTGATCATACAGGATATGAAAAACATGGAAATGCTTCACGCTTTCCTTTTCCAGATGCACGGTGCCTTGAAAGCGGGCCAGGCACCGGCAATTTCCTGATTAATTTTTTTTGAGTATATTAATGCAAAATTATTAACTCATGGAACCCAATTCTTCCCAGCAATACCTTTCCGGGTCGAGCGAAACTGTTTATAATCCTACGAGCGACGAACGCACGATGGCGATTCTTTCGCATGTTCTTACACTGGTTGCCGGTGTCTTCGCTCCATTGGTCATTTACCTGATTAAAAAAGACGAATCGGAATATGTCACCCGTCACGCAAAGGAGTCGCTAAATTTCCAGTTGACAGCCATACTGGCGTCTATTGCGCTGGCGATCACGTTAATCGGCATTATATTTATCTGGGTGATATGGGTGGTCGTGTTTGTATTTGTGATCATCGCTACTGTTAAGGCGAGCGATAACAAACTATACCGTTACCCCTTAACGATCCGCTTTATAAAATAAACAGGGATTTACACGGTTCCAGACTTTTTTCCATGAGGTAGTGCGGAATGCTGAGTTCTGCAAATTCATCGCCCGAGATGTTATAACCGAGCCTTTCGTAGAAACCGGCGGCGGTTTTGCGGGCATGCATGGTCAATTTCCGGTAACCTCGATCGCGCGCAATATTTTCTGAAAATGACATCAGGGCGCGGCCGATGCCTTTACCCTGCAGGTTGTTTAACACGGCCATCTGGCGGAGGCGGCAGACTTTATTCACTTCAGAGATCAGCATGCAGCAGCCTAGAATTTTTTCATCTTCAAAAGCCGCGATCAGGATCTCATTTTTTTCCTTTTCAAGTTCTTCATCGGAAAAAGTGAGGCCAAGAGGTTTACGCAAAATGTCATAACGAAGCGTTACCATTTGTTTGTACTCTTTGCTTCCATAATCGATGATTTTTAAAGCCATGAAGTTGGATTTTCGGGTTTTTTCAAAACTCAATTTACAAAATCCCCGCTACAATTCGTGCGATCATACAAGGAAATAACAAACGAGTCATGAATGCAAAAAAACAACGTAAAATTTAAAATCGTTGTCCGAATACCCCCCAATTTACCTGGGGCACCCTTTTCGGAGATTTGTGTATAGCATTGGTTTTCTTCATGAAGCGTTGTTAATGAAAGGGTTCTGAAATTGTTTCGCGCCATATTCTCTACCGCGCAGGTATATTTAAAATAAAAACGGGCTTCTGATTGCTTTTAAGTCAAAAATTATATTTTTGCAGCCGTAACTAAACTTTACTAAAATGTCAGACATAGCAACAAGAGTTAAAAAAATCATTGTTGATAAGTTAGGAGTTGATGAAGCCGAGGTCACCAGCGAAGCTTCCTTCACAAACGATTTAGGTGCCGATTCTCTGGACACCGTCGAACTAATCATGGAGTTTGAAAAAGAATTTAATATTTCTATTCCTGACGAGCAGGCTGAAACAATTACTACTGTCGGTCAGGCTGCCGCTTACTTGGAAGAACACGCTAAATAACCGGTTGCGCCGAATATAGCTACCTCTTTTCAATCCGCCTTTCGAAAGCATTTCGCCCAGAAGGCGGATTTAACATCTAAATCCTGCTAACCATATGGATCCAAAGCGAGTTGTTGTTACAGGTATCGGCGCATTAACACCGTTGGGTAATAATTTAGATGACTACTGGAACGGTTTAATCAATGGGGTGTCAGGATCCGATTTTATCACCCAGTTCGATGCAGGCAAGTTCAAAACCAGGTTTGCCTGTGAACTGAAGGATTTTGAACCCACCGATTTTCTCGACAGAAAAGAAGCTCGCAAAATTGATCGTTTTACGCAGACAGCCATCGTCGCAAGCGACCAGGCCGTGCTGGATGCAGGCATCTCCCAAAACAACGTAAATCCCGACCGGGTTGGTGTCATATTCGCAAGTGGCATCGGCGGACTGATCACGTTCCAGGAAGAAGTGATAAACTTTGCCAAAGGTGATGGAACTCCCCGTTTCAACCCTTTCTTTATTCCCAAAATGATTCTCGATATTGCTGCCGGCCAGATTTCCATCCGACATGGATTCCGCGGTCCCAACTATGCAGTTGTCAGTGCCTGCGCGTCTTCTACCAATGCCATCATCGACGCATTCAATACGCTCCGTATGGGTACCTGCGACATCATCATCAGTGGTGGCAGTGAAAGCGTGATCCGCGAAGCCGGGGTTGGTGGTTTCAATGCTATGAAAGCCCTCAGCGAACGTAACGATGACCCTAAAACCGCCAGCCGGCCATACGACCGTGATCGCGACGGCTTTGTAATAGGTGAAGGTGCCGGCGTCCTGGTGCTGGAAGAGCTGGAACATGCACTTGCCCGCGGTGCCAAAATCTATTGTGAAATTGCAGGTGGTGGCGCTTCTGCGGATGCGTATCATATCACGGCGCCACATCCCGACGGCCTGGGCGCGCGCAATGTAATGCTCGCGGCTTTGAAAGACGCTAACATGGTACCCGAAGACATCGATTACATCAACACACATGGAACCTCTACACCGCTTGGTGACGGGGCCGAGGTAAAAGCCATCGGTATGGTATTTAAAGAACATGCCTACGAACTGAATATCAGTTCAACCAAATCCATGACCGGCCACTGCCTGGGTGCCGCCGGCGTTATTGAAGCCATAGCCTGTATTATGGCGTTGAACACAGGAATCATTCCTCCTACCATCAATCACTTCAATGATGATCCTGAGCTCGATTCCCGGCTGAATTTTACATTTAATACCGCACAGAAACGGCCAGTGCGGGCCGCATTGAACAATACCTTCGGTTTCGGCGGGCACAATGCAGCCATAATCGTAAAGCAGTATGTCTACTAATTATTCAGCCGGCAACCTTGCCATTGTAAACGCTTAACACGTGCAATTTTTAACCGGTTATAGAAAATTATCCTTAAAAAAAACGTAGCTTTCGTCCGTGGGTTTCTTCGATTACTTTTTTAAGGCTCCTGCAACTGTTCCTAATTATAAGAAACAACTGCGCAATGTGCTGGGATTTACCCCCGGTGCCATTGCATTATATAGAACTGCTCTAACTCACCGTTCAATCCGTGATTCTGCAGATGAAAACAATGAACGGCTCGAATATCTCGGTGATGCCATACTCAGCAGCGTTGTCGCTGATTTCCTGTTTAAAAAGTATCCCTACAAAGATGAAGGTTTCCTGACTGAGATGAGAAGCAAGATGGTCAATCGCACCATGTTGAATGACATCGCCATTAAGATGGGCATGCGCAAGATTACTAATTTTAACAAGTTTGACAATTCCCTTAAAATGAGCCAGATCTTCGGCAACACATTGGAAGCGGTTGTAGGCGCTATTTACCTGGATAAAGGGTTTGTAAAATCGCGTAAATGGATCATCGAGCGAATCATGGTGCCATACCTCTTTATGGAGGAACTGGAAAATCTAGAAATCAATCATAAGAACAAATTATATGGCTGGGCCAATAAAAATGGCAAAAACCTGGAATTCGAAACCCTCGATGAACACATGGAAAACGGACGGCGACTGTTTACTGTAGGTGCGGTTGTCGATGGAAAACTACTTGCGCAGGGAAAAGCATATAATAAAAAAGACGCCAGCCAGATTGCAGCCAGAATAGCCGTTGATAAACTAGGCCTCGGCAAAGAAGCTGATATCGTAAGTGACTAACAATTCCGTATTTGGTTCAGGTTTTCCCATTACAGGAATTTCAGTGGCCTTAAAACTGACATCGTATTTCCTTCAACCAAATTTCCCCCTTCTATTTGCCGGTATAACAGGTTAATAATCAGGTGTCTAAAGTGGGGCCGGGGTTATAAATCAATGTTAGTACATTTGAAAATTCTTTTTGGAGCCGGGCTTGCCTATATAGTTCCGTAGTCTTCATAGGAACAACAGATCAACCCCTCGTAAAACAAGGGGTTTTTTGTTGTGCGGGCATGTCAATTCCAGTTTGGAACGATATTCCCATACATGGAATAATATCATTCCAAAGAAGCAAGGAGTTATAAATTAATGGCCATTTAAACAATTGATTATTAATGTTTTAAGAAATTGTTTCAAAATTTTTGTCGTTGGCTTACGCCTTGCCTATATCATCTCGTAGTCTTCATAGGAACAACAGATCAACCCTTTGTATTTAACAAGGGGTTTTTTGTGTTGCCCAATCAAGACAAGTTTTCATTCTGGACCTTTTTCTTAAAAGTTAAATAAAACAACAACTTATTAACCCCACGCTCAACACGCGGGGGGGGGGGTAGGAACTGAATGTTTTTTACA
>JBBSSY010000018.1:0-14233 GCA_038241595.1 Chitinophagales bacterium
GGCTCCAGGACATATACGCAAGGGCAATAAGCCAGCCGGCATGGACGGCAGCATTGGGACTCCTCGGGAGTTTATAATTAAAAGTAAAGTCTTCGTCCAACTGCAAGGACCGGAAGCAGGAACATCGCGGCATAAAAATTTGCCAGGAAACTCGCCGAGGTTGGAATGCTTCCGTACCGCAATCAACGCAACGTTTTTATCAGCCCATAACGCAAACATATTGTCGAATGCGACAACCGGGGATCGATCTATCAATTAAAATCGTTTCGGTTCGGGCACCTCCGCGCATCGGACCATTTGTCATTGGCTATGTGGGCCTTGTTGTTGATTTTAAGCGTTTCAATATACTCCGCTTTGTCAAAACCTGGCGTTAGGTGCTGGGCGGAAACGTTGTTGCTTGCAATCAATAGGCACCCAAACATCACGAGGCAGGCGTAAAACGTTCTCATAACTACATCTGCTCTTTTCTTGTCGAACAGTTTTCTCGAGCGTTAGTTGCATCAAATGGCAAAAAAAATCCGGCAATGAATACCTGTAATAGGCCATTCATTGCCGGAATAAATTAGTGAAGGATTATTTCGTACTGGCTGGCGTAGTGGCCGAATCAGCCTTTGGCGTTGCGGGTTGTGCAGGTGGCGGGTTGGCCAGCCGCTGCCGGATACGAGTTACTTCATTCGGTACAATCAAGCCTGAATTATTGTTGAAATTAGATCGCACGTAAGAAAGGATCAGGGCGATCTGTTCATCACTCAAAAATGCATGGGGCGGCATCAGTTCATTATAACCTACACCATTCACCGTGATCGGACCAGATAGTCCTTTTAATATAATAGTTACCAGCTGGCGCCGGTCGCCCTTGACGTATTCTGAATTTTCAAGTGGCGGGAAACGCGTTCCATCGCCCTTACCATTGCCCTGGTGACAGCTGGCGCAATAGGTGGTATATAATTTTCCACCTTCCGCCAGTTTCTCGGTAAACAAATTGTCTTTAACCGCATCCGGCGTTTTAATATGTGCAGAGGTGATTTTGCGTTTTGCCATACCTGCAAGTTGAGCGGTGCCAAATGTCTTCTTATCGCCCTGGTACATGATACGCCACACTTTTCCTTTTTCACTTTCAGAGATGTACAAAGAACCATCAGGGCCCATGGCAATGCCCATAGGGCGATACGTTGCGTCACTAGTATATACCAGCGAGCCTGGGCCGGGGAAACCATCTGCGAACACTTCCCAGTCACCGGAGGGTGCTCCGTTTTTAAACGGTACAAAGCCTATGAAATAACCGCCCTGTGAATATGGCGTACGGATGGTTGATCCGTGGAAAGCGATGAAAGCGCCATTTTTATAACGGTCAGGAAACTGGTTGCCGGTATAAAAGAATAAGTCGTTCGGTGCGAAGTGACCGGGAAAACCCATTATTGGTTGCGTGAATTTCTTGCCGTCTCCTTCTTTTTTACCATCACCACCATATTCCGGGTTGAGCAGTTTCTTTTTCTGCATGTAATCGTAGTAGTAATAGGGCCAGCCGGCGTCTGTTCCCTGTTTCACTTTTAAAAATTCTTCAGCAGGCAACAGGGCACTCTGCCAGGGGCTGTAATACGCGGGCCACGACCTGACCAGGTCATCCCGGCCGTGCTGTACGACGTATAATGTTTTATCTGCCTTATTCCAGTCCATCGCCACAACGCTTCGGATGCCCGTAGCATACCGGACGCCGTCTTTAATGGTCTGATTTTGGGCGGTATCGCTGAACATCCAGATACCGGCATGTTCTTCCAGCTGCGGACAGGGCATCTGCCCGGGAGAACCCGGTTGACGTTCAGCAACCTGGCATACATCACCGGGTGAACCAAACGGCACAAACATATGCCCCTTGTCGTCAAATGACAGTGGTTTTGCGATGTGCGAGTACCCGTGCGGGTCGTGGGCGTAATCATCCTTTACCAACAGTTCCGTTTTGCCGTCCGGCACCAGTTTGCCCGGTGTTAGTTTTGTCCTGTACACTTCCCCGGCCGTGGTGAAATAAAGGTATCCCTTGTGAATGCGCATCGCGGTTCCGTAATTGCCTTCATCCGGGTAGTCACCGAAATATTCAATGATGTCGGCTTTGCCGTCATTGTTCGTATCGCGCATGGCCACACTTCCTCTTTTCAGTGAATCGGGGTTTCTCAGCTTTACATAAATGTCGCCGTTTGAATTAACTGCCAGGTGTCGCGCGCGACCGAGAGAGTCAGCAACCACCACGGCGCCAAAACCACCCGGTAAAAAAAGGCCGCCATTGTCGGGCAACGCTTTCGGTAAAGGCGGTTTGAAATTATTTAGTGAAATAAAACCGCATGTGATCAGGATTGCTGCAATGATCATCATTCGCGCCGGAACCTTCGTAATCAATTGTCTGTAGATTTTCATAATATGTTTACCAATAGGGCGTAATTTAAAACTTCCTTACTTTATTTTGTGAAACTAAGCAGATTTTTTCTTTTAAATAACGCTTGGAAGCCTGGCAAAACAGCAACAGGCATGGTTCGCCTGCATCGACCGGGTATTTGCCTGATTCGCGAACATTACTGTCGGATTATTTTTTCCTTATACCGAAAATGATGGGTAAGTGATTTCGCCAGGCTTTTCCCGTTAATTATCGATACGGTTTCAGTTCGTGACGGTTGAATTACGATTGGTGGATTCGGTAGTTGCCGGGGCGCTGCCGGCGGGGAAGAAGCCAGCGATGAAGACCCGCCGGAAGAACACATTGGTTACTGATTTCTGGAGATAGCAGCTCTCGATAACCTGGGCGTGGCAGCACCTGGCTCTTAACGAGGGGGCATTAAATCATCCGTTACATTTAAATAACTTTTGTAAAGCGAGATTAATTTCCTTTGATGAGGGGAGATGCTTGAATACCGCATTCTAGCCTCGTCAACATATTAATAATAGAAACATGGTACATATCAAAAAAATACTGTTTACTTTTTCTGTTGCGCTCATGATCATCCAGGTCACGGCCCAATCGCGCAAAGTTGCTAAAAATGCCAGGCGGCCCAATATTATACTGGTCATGAGTGATGATATGGGCTTCTCGGACATCGGTTGTTACGGGAGTGAAATCAAAACACCCAACCTCGATGAGCTCGCCCGTCATGGCTTGCGCTTCACGCAGTTTTACAACGGCGCCCGTTGCTGTCCCACGCGTGCGTCGCTATTGACCGGGCTCTACCCGCAACAGGCTGGTATGGGATGGATGATCAATGTGGATCACCAATTGCCAGGTTATCGCGGCGACCTCAGTAGTCAATCAGTCACGCTGGCACAGGTGGTAAAGTCAGCGGGTTATTCAACCTTTATGGCCGGTAAATGGCACGTTAGCCGCAATACAAGAGACGATGGCCCTAAATACAACTGGCCACTACAACGCGGCTTCGATCGTTTTTACGGCACCATACAGGGCGGTGGCAACTATTACGACCCTGCCACCCTTTGCCGCGACAACAAGCTGATCACGCCGTTTACAGATTCGCTCTATCAACCGGATAAATTTTATTATACAGATGCACTGACCCATGAGGTCGGCCGCTTCATTAAGGAACGAAAAAAAGACGTTCCCTTTTTCCTATACCTGGCTTACACCGCCGCGCACTGGCCGCTGCATGCGAAACCAGCGGACATCGCAAAATACAAGGGACAATACGATGCGGGCTGGGAAGTGATCCGCGAGAACCGGTTTAAAAAAATGAAAGAACTCGGTGTGTTGACAGCAGGTACTGAATTGTCGCCGCTGGATGTAAAACCATGGACTGAAGAAATAAAGAAAGCCGTCCAATCCGGCCGCATGGAGGTGTACGCGGCACAGATCGATGCGATGGACCAGGGAATCGGCCAGATCATGACCCTGCTCAAAACGGAACACCTGGACGACAATACGGTGGTGATATTTTTACAGGATAACGGTGGCTGTGCCGAAGAGATTGGCAGCCTGGGTAAAACCGGTCCGTGGGCTGAAGATGTTACTAAGCCCAGGGCACTACAAAAAGATGAAATAGAATATGCCGTAATGCCGCGCATCACCCGTGAAGGCAAACTGGTGATGAAGGGCGAAGATATCAGCGGCGGGCCGGAAACCACGTACGTTTCTTACGGGCAGGTGTGGGCGAACGTGTCCAACACCCCTTTCCGGATGTACAAACACTGGGTACATGAAGGCGGTATAGCTACCCCGTTGATCGTGTATTATCCTGGCGTCACAAAAGGAACCAACCAGCTCACCTCGTTCACCGGGCAGATCATGGACCTGATGCCGACGCTGGTAGAACTTACCGGTGGCGTGTACCCGAAACGCTTTGGCAACAACGACATCCCGCCAATGGAAGGTGTCAGCCTGGTGTCGGTATTCACCAATACCAGTCTCACGCGTAGCAAAGCGGTTTGCTGGGAACACGAGATGAACCGGGCGGTGCGGCTGGGTGATTGGAAACTGGTTGCCAAGGGAGAATTGTTGAATGGCGGGTATGGGCTATGGAAAAATTACCGGCGGGGTCCCTGGGAATTATACAATATGAAATCAGATCGCAGCGAGCTGCACGATCTCTCGGCAAAGTACCCGGCAAAGTTTAAAGAACTAAGCACTATCTGGGATGCCTATGCGAAGCGCGCGCTGGTCTTCCCGGCGCCCTGGGCGGAGGTGCAGTAGGGGCTTTGGCGTTTTGTTTTTAATTTCTCCGCCGAGGTCACCGCCTCAGGTCCTTTTAACATAGAGGTTCACTGCGCGGGACTCGCGCGGTGCATGTGAAGTTTGTCTGAACTGTGATTTGAATGATTTATTGATGGACTATGATCCTAATGTATAACTTCCCTGCCGAGGCACAATGACTTCCTCCCGGGAAGTCGTCAGGGAATTACGTGCCGCGGTGACCTCCGGCGGGGAAGTCATCAGGGAACTACCAGCCGCGGCGACTCGGCGGGTATGTTATCAGGAAACTACCTGCCGCGCGCCCCCGGCGGGGAAGTATGTGCCGCTTAAGGCTTATCCCACCAGACCCTGGCATTCAGATCGTCTGCTCCGCCATAGGGAAACGACGCCACAGCAGCGGTATAATTGGTTGTGTTGTTCGCGCGTTCCTGTGTCGGGTATGCCTCCCGGCGCGGGATCTTGTCGCCGTTGGCGCCGGGGGCGGCGACGAGCAGCGGGTAACCAGTCCTTCTCCATTCGGCCCAACCCTCGTACCCATGCAGAAACAGATGTACCCAGCGCTGGTAAGAGATCTGCTGGATGGCAGTGCCCGCACTATACGCCACGTTCGGTTGCGCGAGGAAGACGGCGGCACCCGCCGTACTACCCGTCCACTGGCTGATCGAAGCCTGGATGGCAAGGTCGTAGTTTGTTTTAGCGGTCGCGTCGCCACCGGTGATCCAGCCCAGCTTTGCAGCTTCCGCCATGGCGAACAACGCCTGCGCGTACGTAACCAACGCCACTGACGAATTTTGCAGGCGGAGCGATGAACCTAGCAACGACACATTGTTGATGTCGTTCGAATTCGGAACCGCCTTGCCATATTCCAGGCCAACGTAATTCCCTGCATTGTTCTTGTTGCCATATACGGCCAGCCGCGGATCGTTTAACGGCAACATATAGTCGACGAGTGGTTTGCTCAGGGCAAACCAGTTGCGGCCCAGGCGGGTAAAGGAATTGTACCAGTAATTTTCATTGTTCTGCTCAAGCAGGTGCGGGTACGACAAATTATCGGTGTTGGCAGTCATGATGCCGTTCGAGATCGCCTTCGCAAATTCTGCGGTGCCCTTTGCCGGATCCACTTTGGAAAGCCGCAGCGCCATCAACAGGTGAATGGTGTTACCGAGTTTCTTCCATTTCGCGATATCGCCTGCATACACAATATCGTTTTTAATATTGCCGTTGGTCGTAACGATGCCCGCGTTTGCCTCGTCCAGCATCGTAAACAGCGCGTTGTAGATCGACTGCTGGCTGTCGTACGACGGCGTGAAATTGTCCTTGCCTTTTAATGCGTTGCTAAACGGCAAGGGCCCCCAGCGGTCTGTCATGTGCCAGTAAAAATAGGCTTTCAGTATTTTAGCCACGGCAACCTGGTTCGACACTGGCCCCTCGTTCGCACTGAGTTTGGAATTGATCGCATTCTCAAGGTTCATCAACGGTCCGGTATAAAAACTGTAAAAATTAAAATTGATCGTCGTATATCGGCTGTTGTCGGTGAACGAGGTGTTTGAGAGGTACTGCGGGTAATGTACACCGTAAGGAGACGAACTGACGCCTGGCAGATAAAGTTCCGCATTAGCGATCAGCTGGGTTCCCGAGGCCTGTGTGGGGTTGTTGGGATCTTTGTTGATAGAGTCGTTGAACTTGGTACAACCCGTAAGTATAAACGCTGCCGCAATAACCAGTGAAATTGATTTATATAATATGCTCATCTTGTTGTCTTAAAATGTCAGGTTAAGATTTACACCCAATGAACGAACCCTTTGCAGTTCGCCTTTTTCTATCCAGCTGATGGACGCACTGCCGGATGAAAGTTCAGAAGGGTCAAGCCCTTTCGGCGCCTTTTGCCAGATCATAAAAGGATTGCGCGTGATGAAAGCAACCTTCGCTGTTTTGAAGGGCAGCTTTTTCAACAGGCGTCCGTCCAGGTTATAGCCAATGCTCACTTCACGCAGTTTTACATAAGAAGCGTCAAACAGCCATTCCTCGTAGATTCTCGTTCCGATATTGTTCCTGAAATAGGTTCTTGCATCTACATACGCAGTCACCTCGCGGCCGGTGGCCTTGGAAATACCGGTAATCTTGTACCCGCCGCCGTCAGCGATGGCTGCACGAACATTTACGCCTTTATCGTTTAATGCCGCGGTTTCTTCCGCCTGGCCTGATTTTACAGCCAGCATTTTTGACCAGCTGAAGAACTGGCCGCCTTTCTGGAAATCGATCATCGCGCTGACCGTGAATTTTCCGATGTTGATATTGTTTAAAAAACCACCGGTGAACTCCGGCAACACACTGCCAAAATCATGGTTGGTTTCAAACAACGGCATGTTGTCGGCACCCAGCAGGATGCTGCCGGTGGCTGCATCACGCAGGTAGGCTTGCCCTACCAAACTGCCGAACCCTTTATTGACCGTGGAGTTCAGAAAAATTGATACACTGGAATATACGTTGGCATCCAGCTGGTACACATTGATGCCCGGGTACAGTTCTTTGATCTTGCTTTTGTTCCGTGCAAAATTTAATGTGGCATCCCAGCTGAAGAATTTGGATTGAAATGGCCGCCCCGTAAGCGACAACTCAATGCCCCTGTTTTGTATCAGGCCTGCATTAACAACGGTCTGGTCAAAACCACTGGCTCCGGATACAGACAGGTTGATGATCTGGTCTTTGTTCTGCTGGTCATAATAAGTGAACTCCAGACCCAGCCGGTTATTAAGGAATTTAAAATCGGCGCCTGCTTCAAATGAATTCGCAAAGGAAGGTTTGATATTCGGGTTCTTTAAATTATCCGGAACGGCCAGCGTATTAATGGTTCCGGTTGTTGCGGGGTAAACAGTACCCAGCGCATAGGTGAACGATGTCTGGTACGGAGCCAGGTCGGATCCGGCGATGGCATAACCGGCTCGCAATTTGCCAAAAGACAACGGATGCCATTTCAGCAATTCGCTGAAAACGAAGCTGCCTGAGACGGAAGGATACCAGTATGAATTGTTATTGGCCGGCAGGGCAGATGATACATCATTGCGGATGGTGGCATCGAGGAAGTATGTATCCTTATACCCGAATGATCCCATCGCATAAACACTTCTTACCTGTTTCTCACGGAAATAAGAGGTACTCACTGGCCGATCGACAGAAGCAGCTATTGTGTAATTGGCAGGACTGGATAACCCGCCGGCTGTTGCCTGGAACAATTGAGAAAACTTCTGCGTGAGCAGGTTCGCGCCCACATTTACATTGACCGAGATGTCGGAAAAAGTCTTGTTATACTGCCCGAGGAACTCGTAATTATTTTCCGTGTTCTGGTATTTGCCCACTGAATATCCTTCGTTCAACCGGCCGCCAAAGGCTTCCCTATGACTAATGTTCTGCGTATAAAAATCTGTGCGCACAAAGCCGCTTAATTTTAATGAAGGCAATACCTGGTAGGTCACATTCACATCACCGAAAATGCGGTCACGGTTGTCGTTGTTCAACACTTCGTAAGCGTCAAAGAAGGGGTTGTTCCAGTCGCTTGGTTTGTTGTTGGTGATAATACCGGCCGATGTTGGATTCACGTTCCAGTTCATGATGGTGCCGTCGGCGTATTTGTAATTGCGCAGGCGGTTTATATCCAAATTGCGCTGGAACCACTGTACCGCACCGGTAAAGGAACCCTGGTAACCTTGCGTTGGACGCTGGCCGTTGTTGTTGGCGTAGGTGGCATTGACGCCGACCGTAAGTTTTTTAGTAAGATTAAGCGAAGAACTTAAACCCAGGTTATTGCGCTTCAGCCAGGTGTTTGGCATGGTTCCCTTGATGTAGGCATTGTTATAACTCAGTCGGAATGATGAGTTTTCATTACCCCCTGTTACGGTAAGGCCATTGTTGACGTTTTGCCCTGTCTGGAAATAATCCTTGATATTATTTGGCTGGGGAACGAAAGGCGTCTGTTGGCCAAACTGCGGATCCTGTGGATAAAAGCTGTAATACATGCGGACCGGTGTGCCGTCCATCTTTGGCCCCCAGCTTTCATCGTTGCCGTTTACGTATTTCTGCCCGTTTGCCAGCGTGAGAAATGTCTGGTTGTTGCCAACCCCGTATGTATTCTGGAGCGGCATAAAATTCGTTACCTGTTCAACGGAGTAGGCGCTGTTTAAACTGACGTCAACCTTCTTGGTTCCTTTCGCCCCTTTTTTAGTCGTGATAAGGATAACGCCATACTGGCCCCTCAGGCCGTACAATGCAGAAGCCGCGGGCCCTTTCAGTACATTAACGCTTTCCACGTCTTCGGGGTTAATGTCCTGCGACACGTTTCCAAAATCAACGCCATTGGCATCGCCGCTGAAATTGTTTTGTGCGATCGGCGTTCCGTCAACAACCATCAGCGGTTGCCCGCCACCGTTAATAGAATTTACACCGCGTAATTGTATTTTTTGCGTTCCGCCCAGGCTTGCCCCGGACGAGCCGGTAACCTGTGCTCCCGCGATCTTGCCGGCAAGTGAACCAATGATGTTCTGTTCTTTGGTAAAGGTGAGGTTTTCGCCTTTCACCTGTTGCGTGGCATAACCGATCGATTTCTGTTCGCGGCGTATGCCCAGTGCCGTTACAACCACTTCGGACAATTGCCGGTCACCAGCACCCATGGTGATGTTGAGCGTTGTTTGCGTGCCCGCGAGCATCTCTTTGGTGCCGTATCCTACGAATGTAAAAACCAGGACGGCATTCGCGTTCGAAGCCTCGATCGAAAAGTTGCCATTATTATCAGACGTGGTACCGGTGCTTGATCCCTGGACAGAGACGCTGACTCCTGCCAGCGGCTGGCCGCCATTCGAATCGGTGATCCTTCCCCGGATCGTTTTTTGCGCGTACAGTCCGCAAACAGACATCACGCAAAAGCAAAAAAGTAGCAGTAGCTTTTTACTCATAAACAGTTGGTTTTATAACAGTGACGCTGAACGATTGTCAATGGGTCATGCAAAACGACATGATGCCATTGCGCAGCAGGTAATTGTTTCAGCACCTTCCTCTGAACAAATTCTAAATGACCGTGCGGCGATGGTTGTTGAACCATATTATAAAGAATACAACAATTAACAGCAGAAACCTGCATATTAAACTGGATTCCCGCAGCCTTCGGAGCCAATTTAGCAAATAATTGGCTTTCTGCAAGTTTTTGGGCATAAAACAGCACACCCACGCTCCTGGGTAGGATGCGGTGCTGGATGAGGTCACCACTTGACCAACTAACCGCGGGCGCGGAAACCATCAGGCACGGAGGCGTTGCGGAATCTGTAAGGCGATCACCGTTTCGGATATGCCTATTAAAGGCTTGCCCATGCGATTAAGTGATTTTAAAATTGATTTCGGTTAAAGCGTTATTAAAGTGATATGGAACGTGTGACCGCTGTCGACAATCGGTAAAAGCCTAACAGCCCGACAACAAAAAGGGTAATGAACTGTTGATAAGACATAAGAGGAAGCCATGGAAATACCCGTAGAGGACGTTCAGCCTGTTGATTTGTTTTCAACCCATTCAAAAGCAGAAAAGCCCGCCAGGTTGTGGCGACCCAAACGCGTGGTTTTTACGGCCGAGGCAATCAATGAACCATATGGACAGGAGATATTTCATCGGGTATCGGCATTCGGCATAGAACCTGAAATCCTTAAGACAAACCGGCTGACCGGACTGCGCGGCGCCACTGAACGCGAAACATACCGGATCGCCAAAAGTACGCTGGCCATTGTAAAGGCACCGCCAAGCGCTTACAAACTAACGCCAATACCCCCATCTGCAGACTGGCAGTTCCACCTGGCGCAGGGTTGCCCTGCGCATTGCCAATATTGTTACCTGGCAGGAAGTTTGTCTGGTCCGCCAGCCATTCGCGTGTATGCCAACCTGCCGGAAATCCTCGAAAATCTGAAGCAGTATGAAAACCCCGGCAGGCTGACAACGTATGAGGCGAGTTGTTATACCGATCCGCTGAGCCTGGAACACCTGACTCATGGTTTGTCAAAGGCGGTTGCCTATTTTAGTGAAAGGCCCGATACGCAGTTGCGTTTTGTTACCAAATTTGATGCGGTGGAACCCCTGTTGTCTATTGCGCATAACAACCGCACCCGTTGCCGGGTTAGCCTGAATGCAGCGCCGGTGTCTACCCGTCTTGAAGGCGGTACGAGCCCGGTGGAGTCAAGAATTAAAGCGCTGCGCAAACTGGCACTTCCGAAACAGCAAGGCGGCGGCGGTTATCCCGTTGGCGTTGTGCTGGCGCCCATCATGCCTGTGCCCGACTGGAAATTACAATACAGCTTACTGCTTGATCAGCTGATGGCCGAACTAGATTTTACCTGTGATCTTACTTTTGAATTGATTACCCACCGTTTTACGCCCGGCTCCCGGGAGGTGCTGACTGGCTGGTATCCGAATACCACATTGGATATGACGGAAAGCGAACGCACGGCAAAGCGAAATAAATTTGGCGGGATAAAATATGTGTATACGAAAGAAATGATGAAATCGTTGCGCAGCTTTCTTGAAAGCGGCATTATGCAGCGGTTCCCGTTAGCTCGTATCTTGTACTGGACCTAGCACGCGGACAACCCGGACTATGTCAGCGATGAAACGTGTTTTCGCTTAATGATCAGCGTTATAAATTTTTTAAACAGGATGTGTGGTCAGTGTTTTCCGGTATTCGCCTGGCGTCCCTGAACGCCTCCAGTTCCGGAGCCTGCATAAACCGCTCGCCAAGAAAAGGATCCATGAACTGCACCACGATGGCATCGGCGAGGTAACCTGCTTCCCATTTACAAAAATGGGATCGTTTACCCATACATGTGGTAGCATCTGAACCATAACACCAGGTCTCCTTCGTCAAAAAATCCAATATGATCGCCTACCCTTCTCGGCCCATACTTTTGCGTACGAGCACCAGTTCGTACTCCGGGTAGTAATGCCAGGATCCGGAAATTTTTCCAACTTCCTGGAAAACGATGAATGATTTGTCGATCGCTTGTGGCAGCCGTCTTTCAATGGATTCATACTGATACTTATTTTTAAAAGCGTCATTCCAATATTGCGAATTCGCCTCTTATTCGTCTGTATCTAATTTCATCTCATAACAGCGTTGAAAGAAAGTATTATAAATGTAAAAGAAAGTTAAATAAATTAAGACAGAGTACCTGTAAATTTGTCTATTCTAATATTTACTCACCGCAGCAGGCTTGCAGCCAACTGCATGTCAATTACCATAAAATGAACAAATCGAAAGTTAATCATCCTGACCGGGATGCATCTTTTGTTACGGGTGCCTACTCTGATGCGGTGAAGGTAGATGGGCTCTTATTTGTGAGCGGACAGGCGGCGGTTGATTTTAGCACTTCCAAATTCGTGCTGGGTACCATCGAAGAAGAAACCCATCGTACGTTGTCAAATATCCGTTCCATTGTAGAGGCCGCCGGCGCCACAATGGACCAGGTGGTTAAGTGTACAGTCCATCTTTCCGACATCAACGAATTCGACCGCTATAATGAAGTATATGCCACTTACTTTCCAGGCATCAAACCAGCCAGAACCACCGTTCAGTCGGTGCTGGCAGAAGGCATCAAGGTAGAAATAGATTGTATTGTAAAATTAGCCTGACCTCATGACCACGAATACACCGCTTGATCCGGCCGATATAACGGCCGGTGTTATTGGACTTGGTTTGATGGGAAGCAGCATTGTCGTTTCCCTCCTTATTTCCGGCCACGATGTGATGGCCATTGCGCCAATGCCCGACGACCTCGAGGGTGCGCCGGAACGTATCCGATCGCACCTGGCGCACTGCGAAAAATCGGGTCTCCTCCAAAAGCCGATGGAGGCCTACCTTGATCAACTCGTTATTTCCGACAACTACCAGGAACTCGCTGACTGCCAGCTGGTGATGGAATGCGTGATCGAATCAAAATCAATCAAAGCGGAGGTTTACAGCAAGGTGGAAGCCGTTGTAAGTCGCAATGCGGTAATTGCCAGTAACACTTCGGCTATCCCTATCAGTGAACTACAGACCTTTCTCCTTTACCCCGACCGGTTCCTGGGTATTCACTGGGCCGAACCTTCGTACCTCACCCGTTTCCTGGAGATTACCTGCGGCAAACAAACCGCTGCCTCGTTTGCTGATCGGATCTTCCAGCTGGCGCATCACTGGGGCAAGGAACCGACCTTGTTGCGGAAAGACATCCGTGGATTTGTTACCAATCGGTTGATGTACTCGGTATACCGCGAAGGTTTTAGCCTGGTAGAAAAGGGTGCTGCCACCATGGAAGACATCGATAAAGCTTTCCGGTACGATGCGGGTTCCTGGATGACGCTGATGGGTATTTTCCGCAGGATGGATTTCCTTGGACTGAAAGACTACCCGGAAATCTTTAAAAATATCTTTCCGACTTTGTCCAATGCCGAACATGTACCGGCTATCATGCAAAAAATGATAGACAACAAATTAAAAGGCACACAAACGGTAGGCGGCTTGTATGAATACACCCCCGAAGATGCGCGGAAACTAGAGGAAGCATACGCGTCGTTTAATGAAGAAATTTATAAACTTGCAAAAATGTATCCTTCAGAAAATACGCAGCCCATACCACCTGCAGAGGTTGCAGCAGTCAGCACCCTTGATGAAAATTAAAAATTAGCAGTCCAATGCCAGGTCTTAAATCTTACATATACCCGCTTTCGATTATCGGGGTACTGTTTTTTGTATTCGGTTTCTTAACCTGGATCACGGGCGTGCTGATTCCTTATTTCCAGATATGCCTCGAACTCACGAATGCACAGGCGTCGCTGGTTGCTTTCGCCACGTATATCGCTTACTTTGTCATGGCGCTGCCTTCAGCGTGGATTCTTAAGTTTACCGGTTATAAAAAAGGCATGGTCTTAGGGCTGGTCCTGATGGCGGCAGGAACCATCCTCTTCATACCGGCGGCGTATGGCCGCACTTACCCGCTTTTTTTAACCGGCTTGTTTATTACCGGTGCCGGTGTTACCTTGTTACAGACCGCAGTAAATCCTTACGTGGCCATCATTGGTCCCATAGAAAGCACCGCGCAGCGCATTGGTTTTATGGGACTTGCCAATAAATTTGCCGGTATCATCAGCATCGCGGTTTTAGGCGGTATATTTTTATTCGATGCAGACGCCATCATTGAAACGGTACGTACCGCCGGGGTGGTGGAAAAGGCGGGTATCCTCAATGCATACGCGCTGAAAATTGTAAACCCGTATATCGTCATCACGATTGTACTGGTATTGCTGGCCATCATGATTTACTTCTCGCGCATGCCAGAGATCAATGAAACTAAAACCGATGACGGCGAAACCACTCGCGAGATCGTACAAAAGCCGGGCATTTTTCATTATCCATACCTGGTCATGGGTATTGTTGGGTTGTTTGTTTCCGCGGCGTGTGAGGGTTTGCCGGTTGACGGCATCATTATCTACAGCCGTGCCCTGGGCATCCCGATTGAACAGGCGAGGCACTATAGCCAGTATAC
>JBBSSY010000019.1:0-14127 GCA_038241595.1 Chitinophagales bacterium
ATACCATAAAACAAAAAGAGCTATAAGATACTGTACGATAGCAGGTTACGCGTTGCCGGAATAAAACGATAAACCTGCCGGAACTTCCACCTTCTCCGCCAGCTCATACGAAATATCAAGGTCTCCCTTGGCGCGGTGTTCAGTTCGAATGCAATGTGGATTGTTGCGCAGTTGCATAATGATGTCGCGTTCATCCGGCATGGCTTTGGGCAGGTTCACGAGATCTTTAATGATAATACTCGTCGCTACCAGGTCTAATTTTGGATAGATAAATGTACCCTGTTTACCAATCGACATCTCTACCTCGAATCCTTTCTGCAGACTGATGAGCAGCGTATGTGGTGCACAGAGTGCGAACAGGGATTTCAGCCCAAGTCGCAGGGTTGCGCTGATGCCGGCACGCATCAGGTAATAGCTGCCGATGCCCAAACCGGCGGTTGACTTGGAGTTCCAGAGTCCGCAGAGCTCCGCGGTACCGGCCGGCGTATATTGTTCGATGAGTTCATATACCTTGTTATCAACAATTGAGATGGCATCTTCCATTGGCAGCCGTGTTTTACCATCGGCCGTATGAATGCGTATCCCCCCGACTGTTTCATCGTTCTCTACGCGTTCGGCCATCATCACATACACCGACGGGTTGTAAAACCAGTCGGTGCTGGAAGAAGTAACCTTTGTGACCCCGTAATCTAGCAGCACTTTGGCATGCCCGGCTGCAAATAGCTTGCATGATTCAATATCGTCTATGGCTTTAAAAGACCTGATTCTTAACATAGTAGTAAATACATTATCCGGGGAAAGCTTCTCACCGTTCATGTTCACCCTTCCCCGGAAATTCAGTAATATTTGTAAGAATATATGCAATCACACCGCACCCTGGGTATGAACAGTTACCGGCCGGCTGATATGAAGTACTTCATTTATCGGTCTTCTTAAGGACCTGATGGCCGGTTGCCCGGCATGATGATATAACCTGAAAACAAACACCGGGAACCTACCCGGTTCGAGTGAAATCAATTGTAAAAATGAATCGTGGATTTCCTGCAGTTGGTGATGCTCATACGCATTGAAATCGGTACCGCGGTTCGCCATCAAAAGTTCGGTCATAAAGATAACCTGCGCCACCGGCTGGAATGAAATATTCCGATAATTTGCTTCGAGCCAAACCCTTTCCAACGCACGACCACCGTCTAAAAAATGCGCTTGATCATGGCCGTTCATGACGATGACTCCTATGGCAGAAGCCGTCAGCACATTCTGGCGGGAGATCTTTTTAAAACCCGATCCCTTGTGCAACCCATGGAGGAAAGAAATGGCGGAAGGATCCCGGGCGATGGACAGTGCCGCAATGTCGCTTTCTTTCATATTCAGGGTAGCCACATCGAGGCCGTCGGCTGTTGTTTCCACTTCCTCCGGGCCGAAACGCAGTTCCTTGACAAAGGTGTCATAATGACCTTGCGGATGCAGGAACCGCAGCCTTTCGGTATTGGTGAGCAGTTCTGCAAACTGTTGCAGCGCATCTTCCGTATCAAAAATCTTCAGCGAGGCACCATCAATGGTTTCTGCCATGGCCATACGTGCTTCGACATCTGCCGGTGCGACGCTTTTTCGTTCAGTCACCGAGCGATTGGTCAGCCGAGTGCCGATCACCGGTGCCAGGTGCAACAGGGTATTATGAACGGGTTCATTTTTAAAGGACAGCACCGCCACCAGGCGGTCTTCCTGGTTAAGTGGAAACACATCTTCCCGTACGGCTAACCCCAGTGTTGCGGAACGCAGGCGGATGTTCTCCAGCATGGCACCAAAGGCGATGCATGAACCAAGGTTGTTGTAGTCGAGCAGCGAATAAGAATGAAAGGCGTCGTGGTAAATATAAAAACGGTCGTTTTTGTAAAGAAATCTCCAGGGCTGCGAGTTGCCACCGGATGGCGCCAGGCTGGCCGCTTCGGCAATCTGCTGCAGCGCCGCTGGTGGCAAACCGTCAGATGCGGCGAGTGGCACATATTTTTCAGCAATCATTTCCATCACCTGGATGGACAGCTCCGGCGGCCCATCGTACAGGGATGTCTGTGAGATCGCCACAGCAGGGGTTTTGTCTTTGATCAATTCGTCGAGGTCGATGTAATACCTGCCTGAATCGTGAAAACGGTCAAGGAAGATGTTGCGGCAGACGTCTGTTGTAATGGCACCACCAAGTGTAACCGAAGATGCGAGTTGAGGCCAGGTGTTAATAGACTGTTCTACTTCCAGCATGGAGGCCTTAAGGCGCGTAGAGATGCTTTCGGCGCCGATCATTTTGAGGATATATGGTATTTTTTCTTCGTTTGTGAGGTCGCCGATGTTATCGGGATCGAGATCACCGGCCAGGCCATGCAGGATGGGTCGTTCGGGCTCGAGGTCGAAACGCTCCACGTCGAGCATGCCGCGGTCGTTGGTATCCATCACCACCGGCACATGCAGTTCACGCGCCTTGAAGCGGCTCAGGATCTTTACATCGAGCCCGTCGCAGACTTCCACCAGCAGGTCGAGCCTGCCGCCTGCGTTGAAAAATACATCGATATTCTGGCGGGTAAGGCCGTCGTTGTAAATCGTTACCTGCAGGAATGGGTCTATTTCGCTGATCTCACGGGCAGCGATAACTGTTTTTCGCAAACCCAGGTTGAAAACCCCGGTACGGATGCGGTTCAGGTTGCTCAATTCGGCCGTATCAAAATCTGCCAGCCTCAATTCACCACAGCTTCTTTCCATAGCCAGGGTAAGGGCAATGGACTGCCCTACCGACAAACCAACGATGCCAATCTTTTTTCGGCTCAGCAACTGCTGTTCTGCCGGTGTTATTTTGTAGCGGTTCCGGTTGGTGCGCACTTCTACAAATTCCGCTTCGTCCAGGAGATGCACCATTTTACTGCACCAGGGATAATAGACCCACACGCCGTAACGGCGCATGTCTGCACCCTGCAGATGCTGCCGGATCAGTTCGGGATACTGATCTGCTTTCAACTTGACAGCAGGATGCAGACTTTTTATCAGCTCCCTCAGCTGGCCATCCATTTCATCAAACAAGCAGATAAACGGGTTTGCTGCCAGCAGCTGATCAAATGCCTCCTGGTCTGCGGGGATATTTATGCGAAAAAATTCAGGCTTGTACAGTTCATTCATGGCGTTGGATTAAGTGGGTAATGTATAACTTCGACGGGTTTTAATCCCCATGCATCAACGTGAAAACTAAATTATTTGTATGGATGCAATAATTTATGTTGGGCCTCTGTCGTTATTAGAGCATTAATCCAGATGCTTTACTGTAATATGCTAAGTATTAACCCTTAATAGGCTGTCCATGCTCGTGAAAAAGATCAATATCCTATACGTGGATGACGAAGAAAACAACCTTGTTTCCTTTAAAGCCACCTTCCGCATAAAGTACAACGTGATCACTGCAATGAGTGGCGACGAAGCCCTACAGATCCTGGAGAAAAAATCCGTCGAAATAATCATTACCGATCAGCGTATGCCCAATATGACCGGCATAGAATTTCTGGAGAAAGTACTCGAAAAATATACGGACCCGGTACGCATCCTGTTAACAGGTTACGCGGACATGAACGCGGTAATTGACGCGGTAAACAAGGGGAAAATTTATCATTATCTCACCAAACCGTGGAACGAACCGGAACTTGACAAAACAATTGTCCAGGCATACGAAGCGTATGAAGAACAAAAACGGGTGAAGGAGCTTAATCAAAAGTTGTTGGTATCGAACGACCAGCTGGAATTTCTGGTGCGGCAGAATTTGATTTCGTAGGGGGATTTAAGCGATCAGCTATCAGTTATCAGCTATCAGAAGAAGGGTATGGGGTACCCACCCTCAACCTAAATCTTACCAACCATCGCCGTAAGTTTGGCGGCAGACAACGGTTTGTTTAAGAGATCCAGGACCGACTGGTAATTGTGAATGCGGTTGATATCGTTCTCATTGATAGATGAAGAGAGCATAAAAATGACGTAATTGTCCCTGACCTCCGCCGGTTGCTGCTCAAAGGCTTCCACGAATTCAAATCCATTCATCAGCGGCATCTGGATATCGACAATAATTATATTTTTATAAGGGGTCGGCGGACAGGGCGTACTTACGAGGAACGCCAGCGCCTCCTGCGCATCGAGGAACGTACGAACGGATTGATTGCATTGGGTATTGAGGATGATTTTTTCAGCAATAAAGCAGTCCAGCTTATTATCATCGATAACAATAAAATGCCTTTTTTCTGCCGTCATTTCTCCTTATTTATTGGGTATGGTTATTTTAAAGACAGATCCCTTTTCCAAAAGAGAATCTACCTTGATCTCGCCGTTCAATTTTAAAACAGCGGCCTTTACATTATACAATCCAAATCCCGAACCAACTTCTTCGGTTGTTGCGCGAAAAAACATGGTGAAAATCTCCGACAGGTGTTTCTCGGGTATGCCGATGCCGTTGTCGCTGACCTCGAATATAGCGGTGCCGGATTTAACCTCAATTTTCAGCGATACCCGTTTGTCCGTCCTTCCTTTCTGCTGGTATTTAAATGCGTTTGACAGCAGGTTGTTGAGGATGATTTTAATGGATGTTTTGTCTGAACGGAAAGGCTCCTGCTGCACCACCTGTACCTCAAACTGCACCTGGTTCATTTTCGCGGTGAGGCGGAATGTCTCTTCCTGGTCGGTGACCACTTCGTTGAAATCAATGTTTTCTATTTGCAGTTCGCCGCGTTTGTGTTTGTAATAATCATGAATGCTCTGGATATAAACATCCAGGTTCTTGACGGAATCTTCCATCATCTTGAGCATCTCCCTGATCTCACCCATATCATCAATATATTGAACCACATCGATGGCGCCAAGAATACTAAGCAGTGGTCGCCTGATATCGTGGGTGACACTGTAGGCAAATTTGTCCAGTTCGTTGTAGGCTCTTTCCAGCTCCTCGTTTTTAATCGCCAGCATGGAATTGGTCATATAAAACCGGTTGCCTTCTTCGATGGCGGAGCGAATATCCGTGTCGGTCCAGGGCTTTTTTACGTACCGGTAGATGTTGCTGCGATTGATGGCGTTGATCACCGATTCAATGTCGGCATAACCGGTGAGCAGGATGCGGATCGAATGCGGGAAAAGCGCTTTGATCTCTTCAAAAAATTCCACCCCCGTTTTGTCGGGCATGCGCTGGTCGCAGAAAATGATACGCATGTCCGGGTGTTTGTGAAGCGTATCAAGCGCGTCTTTGGTATTGGTCGCGGTAAACACCTGGTAGTCCAGCCGCAAAGATGCCTTAAAACCCACGAGGTTGTTAAACTCATCATCTACATACAGGATCTTTATTTTTTCGGGGTTGGCCACTTGTCTAATTTGCAGATTCTTGATGGAATGTTGGTATCTCAATCGTAAATTCGGTACCTACACCCGGTGACGAATTTACAATAATCTGGCCCTGGTGTTTCTTAATAATATTATAGGCGATCGACATACCCAGGCCGGTACCCTCTCCTACTTCTTTCGTCGTAAAAAAAGGCTCGAAGATCTTTTTACGCGTGGCATCATCCATGCCGGTACCGTTGTCTTTCACTTTCACCAGTATGTTGTCTGTGTCCAAAGTGGTAGTGATTGTCAGCATCCCCGTTGCATTTTCACCATGCCGCGTGCCGATGGCGTGGA
The DNA here is from genome assembly GCA_038241595.1 of Chitinophagales bacterium. Taxonomy (GTDB): domain Bacteria; phylum Bacteroidota; class Bacteroidia; order Chitinophagales; family Chitinophagaceae; genus JADCRZ01. The sequence continues at coordinate 5,686 of JBBSSY010000019.1, forward strand.
TTGCGTTGGAGATAATATTCAGGAAAACCTGGTTCAGCTTGCCCGGGTAACACTCGATGATCGGGATAATTCCATAGTTTTTAACCAATGCTATTTTATTGGTCAGCAGGTTATTCACCAGCACTAAAGTAGAATCGATTCCTTCATTGATATCTGCTTTTTTAAGGTCGTTTTCGTCCACCCTTGAAAACAACCGCAGGCCTTTCACAATTTCGGCGGTTCTGAAAGCGCCTTCATGGATGCCCTTGAGCAGGTGATCGATCTCAATCCGAAGATAGTCAAAATCAATTTCCTCTTTGTATTCTTCTATGCTTTGTAATTTTTCAGCCGGCGATGCCCCCGAGAGACCAATCTCTTCCATTTTACCAATCATATCCAGCAGCATGTCCACGTCGCGTTTGAGGGGTGCCACATTGGACGAAACAAAGTTGATGGGGTTGTTTATTTCATGCGCGATGCCAGCTGTCAGCTGCCCGAGTGCCGCCATCTTTTCGTTTTCAACGAGGTAGCCTTCCGCATCTTTCAGGTCCTTCAGTACTTTGTTGAGGTCGTTGTTTACAATGCGTAACTCGTGCGTACGCTCATTGACCTTATTCTCGAGCATGGCATTTTGTTCACGGATGATGCGCTCGTTTTCAAGGAGGGCGTTCAACGCTTCCTCCTGCGATTTTTCTTTTTCTTTTTTATAGATATTGATCTTGTCGGCAAGGGCAAACGACAGCAAGGTGACTTCAGCCGCCGAGCCGTAGAGTAATGCATACTCTGTAATGTTTGTATAGGGCAACCAGCCGTAATCTTTCGCAACGTAAATAATGATACCCACCATCAGGGATGACCAGCCGATGAGATAATACTTTGCTTCCGCAAAACCTTTTTTATACAGGTAGATCGCGCTTGCCAAAATGAACACGGCGCTGACCGACTGTGTTTTTAAAATGGCATTGTAGGTAATTGAATAAAAACCGGCGAGGCTCGTAAAGAGGTACAGCAGGTAAACGACCTGGAATACACGCAGCACTATGAGAATCTTACGGGCATTGGTTCGCAGGTGCATAAATTCGATCAGGAATTGTACACCGATGATACTTACCAGGCAGGTAAAGAGGATGATGCTGTAATTGTCGAACCAGGAGGCATGTGGCCACAGGTACTTATAGGTGAAACCCAGCAGGGCAGCTTGCGTTAAGCCAACGAACAAGGTATGCAATACATAGTAGAGATAACTCTTATCGTGCGTACTCATGTAAATAAAAAAATTATACAATACCATCACCACGATAATGCCGCAATAAATGCCAAACCACAATGACCGGTTACTCACCGTTTGCGCCAGTGATTCGCCGGAGATCACCTGCAACGGAACAACCAGTTGTTGTTTGCTACGGATTTTCAGGTAATATGTTTTTTGCTGGCCCGGTTGCAGGTTGAGGTCAAACAGGAAGTTGGTGCTGTTGGTGTATATCCTGTGTTCGAATGGAAACTGCTGACCGGCGTGGATCACCTGGTAAGTGCCCTGTTGGTCCGGCCAGTAAAAGTCAATGGAATACAGAAATGGTTGTATGGCCTCGAGGTAATTCTTTTCGACGTTGTCTTTGTTGGCCACGGTAAACCGGATCCAGAAACTGGCCTTGGAAATGTCAACATTGATGATCTTTTTGGTGTAGGCGGCGAAGTTCCGCGAACCAGTTACTTCGGCAAATGTCAAGGTGCCTGCCGGGTCTCTCAGGTATTCGGTTTTATCGGCAATGAGCAGCGGTGGCTGGTCTTTGGTAAGCAGCACGGGGTCCGCAGAATATCCAGGCAGCATGATAACAAAAAAAAAGACTACCCATACCAGTTGTTTCATTGTCAAAATACTTTTCTTTTCATAAGGGCTGAATTTTTTCGTGCTGATTTCAATAACATGAACGATCACTGACTGGCAATATTGTAACGGGAAATGCCGCGTTTACAGATTATAATCCGGACATCAGTTTAATTCAGCCAGTTGTCAGGCAGGTACGGAGGGGAACAATGTAACAAGAAATGCGCGATGGTCACCTGACAACTAAAAAGGGATCAATGAAGCTAGTGGGAAACTGTATGTCGGCGTAAGTGATTACACTGAAAAAGTTTAAGGTTTAAGGTTTAAGGTTTAAAGTTGTATGCTTTTTGAAATTCGTTTATCCTTTTACGTTATTGTAAAGTGCACAAAAAAAGGGAAAACATGACGAGCATGGTTTCCCTTTAAATTGTTCTGCTGACTGCTGATTGCTGATTGCTGACAGCTGACAGCTCATCCCCAGTCCCCGCTGCTACCGCGTACCCGGACGTGATCCCTGCCTCCTGATATTGGGAACGTATACCGGTTTCGCAATTCCGTTGAGGTCGTACACGACCCGGCCCGCACGGATGGTCATTTCGCATTCCAGTTTTTTATTCGCTTCAACTTTGTAACCGGTGTAATCGAAGTAACCGAATTTGCCCTGTTGCATGGAAAAAATGGCCACATCTGCTTCGGTGCCGACAGAGAGGTTGCCAAGTTCTTCGTGTTTTATTTCTTTCGCGGGGTTCGATGTGGACGCACGGATTACGCTGTTAAGGTCCATACCGATGGCCATCATTTTATTCATCACGCTCAGCTGGTCCTTCATGGCATTGTTCATACTGCCGGTATGCAGGTCGGTGCTGATCGAGTTGGGCATGAAACCACTTTTGATCGCAGGAATGGCCTGTGAAAAAGCGAAACTGATGCCGCCAAAGCCAACGTCGAAGAATGTACCGTTTTTCTGTGCGGCGATGACGAACGGTTTTACTTTGCCTGTGGCAACATCTACGATTGATTCGCGGCCTGCCAGCTGGCCAAAGCAATGGGTAAAGATATCGCCAGGGCGCAGGTGATTGGTAAATAGTGAATCGATAGAAAGCGTTGGCGTGGCGCCACCGAAATCAACCATCACCGGAATGTCGGCCATTCTGCCCGCCGCGGCCGCCCGGTCTGCCGGCGTCCAGTCGCGGCCTTCAAAATGCGCGAGTTTAATACCAACGACATCGCGCCGGTTCGCTCTCGCCACGCCCGCGGTAAGTTTGGAGTCCATGTCTGCTACATTCTGTTCATATACACCACCCCGCATGCCTTCACCGACGATGTTGAGAAACGCAAAAACACGAGTTTGTGCCCGGTCGATGATATTCTTTTTAAATTCCGGGAAGGTTCGCCATCCCGAACTGCCTGCATCGGCTACCGTAGTAACGCCCACACGAAAGGTATAACCGTCCGGGCTCAGGCCATTGGGACCGTTCATATAAGTCTGGTCATTGTTGGTGCCCTGGAACACGTGAACGTGGATGTCGATCAGCCCCGGTGTCACGTAGAGCCCTTTTGCGTTCACCACCTGTCGTGCACCCGTTGTATCGATGCTTTTGGCAATCTTTACCACTTTTCCACTGTCGATGGCGACATCCATCACGGCGTCGATGTTATTTTTCGGGTCGATCACATGGCCGTCTTTAATCACAATATTGTAGGCTTGTGAAGATGCTGCCGTCCATAAAAAACAGCAAGCGAACGCAATGGAGGAAATTTTTCTAATCATTTGAGTTTTTATTTTAAATACTTAGCGCCTTCCACGATCCGCTTCCGGCTGCCTGAAAATGTTTGCCATATACAGTCGATCCAGGGCTTCTTTCCCTGGCTCCGGGTGCCTGATAACGCTTGCGGTGCATATCGCTATCTTTCCCGGTATGCAAATGTAGATATTAGATTATAATCTATCTATTATAAACCCGGCGATAAGGTAATAATAAATGTTATTTATCTCATACTTAAATCTACAGGTTTTATTAACCGGATGCAGCAAATGACCGGTTTTTTTTGACTATGTCAATGTCACAGCTCGTATACCAAGGGGATTTGTAATGCAGGCGGGAGGAAGAGCATCCACGGCGGAGCGTAATGCGATTCGACTTTTAATTACTGTCATTTTAACACTAAATAAACAACATTACATAATGACGACTTGTATTCCACACAATTCTTTTTTACTAGTAAAAATATTTATACCTTACAGCTGCTGCAACTCGCAAGGCTGTAAACCAAATGTAAACGAACTGCAGGAATTCACCCGAATTCCCCTGTTAGAGACTTTTATGCCTCCTTCGTTCACCTGGTTGGGCTGAACGGGTTCAAAGCCATTACCCCCGGGACGATATCAAGTATTATATGTTAGCGATTCCTGTCTAATTAATAAACAAACCCGTCTACTACGGATAGATTTCCAAAGCACGGTAGATCAATTATTATTGTAAACTTCTCAAAAGTGTTTAATATCCTCTATAAAATCGCCAGACACCAACTTCACCAGACTGATTTAAACATCCTGTAAACCAACTTTTATATTCAGAAAAGCGACTGTAATCATTATGAACAGACATCCAAAACAAGTAAATTTTAACTGTATGAATCTGAATGTTGTACCCTTATCCAGTCAGCCTGCCTCACTGGCGGCTAAATCCGGGGATTCACGGCCGGCAGGCAGGCGACTGCTGATGCATCTTATGAGAAACCAAAAATCATTGTTACTGCCGGTGTTCCGGCTGGCAGCATGTATGATCCTGCTTACGGTCAGCCAGTTTGTTTTTGCAGCAGACACCGATGCGCCCCTTTTTAGAACGGTCAACGGGCGCGTTACCGGTTTGAACGGCGATTTCCTGCAGGGCGTGAGTATCGTTGTAAAAGGCACGAAAATGGGTACCACGTCAGATGGCGCTGGTAAATACACCATCAATGCGCCGGACAACGGCACACTCGTTTTTACCTTTGTAGGTTACGACACGCAGGAAATCCCCGTCAACAACCAGTCGACGATCGATGTAAACCTGGCGCCGGCTGCCAACAACCTGACGGATGTAGTGGTAACCGCCTTTGGTATTTCAAAAGAAAAGAAGGCGCTGGTCTATTCGGTGTCTACCGTAAAAGGATCTGAATTTACTGAAGCACGTGAAACCAATGTAGCCAATGCGCTGACAGGCAAAATCGCCGGCGTGGATGCCACCCAGGTAGCTTCCGGTCCGGGCGGTTCGAGCCGTATCGTCATCCGCGGCAATGGTTCATTCAACAGCAATCAACAACCGCTATATGTAGTAAACGGTTTGCCGATCAGTTCGAGCAACAGTGGTGCTGCCACCAATACTTCGGGTTTGAACATCGATCGCGGTGACGGTATCTCCAGTATCAACCCGGATGACATCGAGTCGATCACCGTGCTGAAAAGTGGCGCTGCAGCCGCGTTATACGGTAGCCAGGCTGCCAATGGCGTCATCCTGATCACTACAAAAAGTGGCAGGGTTCAAACCGGCATCGGTGTAGAACTGAGCTCCAACTTCGTAGTTGGTACGCCGACCGATTTTCCAGACTTCCAGACCACCTACGGCTCCGGCAACGACGGTGTTAAACCGGCTACCCAGGCAGCAGCGCTGAGCGCCGGTCGCCTGTCGTATGGCGCAAAGGCAGATGGCTCCCCGGTGGTACAGTTCGATGGCGTGGTCAGACCTTACTCCATAGTAGGCGCAAAACAAAATATAAAAAACTTCTATCGCCCAAGTAAAGACTGGGTAAATACGGTCGCATTGTCTGGCGGCACCAAAGCTCTGAATTTCAGGTTGTCGGTGTCTGACCTGAAATCGCAGGCGCAAACGCCAAACTCAACCTTTGAAAGAAAAACGTCCAACCTGAGCCTGCGTTCCAGCCTGGGTAAAAATGACTTCATCGTGCTGGAAGGAAACGCACAATACAATATTGAGGACGGTGAAAACCGCCCCACTGTTGGTTATGCCGAGATCAACCCGAGCTGGGCTACTTACCTGATCGGCAACACCGTTGACATTCGCAGCCTTGCACCAGGTTATGATGCCAACTTCAACGAGATCCAGTGGAACCCGGTTCCCGCCGCGCCAAATCCATACTTCGTGGTAAACCGCATGGGAAACAACGACAACAAAAAACGTTTCATCGGCTCGGGCAGCGCCACGATCAAACTGTTAAAAAACCTGACCCTGAAGGGACAGGCAGCGCAGGATTTTCAGTATACTTCTTTATCGAACTACGTGCCCATAGGAACGGCATTTACTCCCAAAGGTTACCTGAACACCGGTACCCGCCAGGGAACAAGAACGAACCTAAATGCCATCCTCAACTACAATACCGATTTTCTTGAAAACTTCAGTGTAAATGCATTTGTTGGTGGCAACCAGGAGCGGATTAACAACCTCAACACCAACCTCGGTGGCATCGACTTTATCATCCCCGGTTTCATTAGTTACACCAACCTTGCGACGATCAATCCTTCAACAGTGAACGTTCCGTACCGCAGCGAGATCCGCTCGGGTACCAACTCTGTATTCGGAAACGTAGACCTGAGTTATAAAGGTGTTGCTTACCTGTCTGTGACTGGTCGCCAGGACTGGTTCTCTACGCTAAACCGTGGAAACAATTCAATCTTCTATCCATCTGTGGGGCTGGGACTTATAGTATCTGACATGGTCACGCTGCCAACGGTAATCAACTACCTCAAACTGCGCGGTTCATGGGCCCAGGTAGGTAGTTCCACCGTTGACGCTGAAAGCATTAACCGCATTTATACCTTCACCGCCGGTGGCTTTAACGGCATCCCGGTTCAGAACGCGACAAATAACCTGCAGAATCCAGACCTCCGCCCGCTGACTGTGACCACGTCAGAAGGAGGTTTCGAGATCCAGTTCTTTAAAAACAGGCTGAGCCTGGACGCAACCTACTATAGCAGGGTCACCACCAACGACATCCTGCAGCCCGCCATTTCCCAGACTTCGGGTTTCAATGCGGGTAACCAAAACGTGGGTAAAATCACCAACAAGGGTGTCGAATTGTTGCTCTCCGGCACTATTATGAAAAATTCAAACTTCACCTGGAATGCCAGCTACAACTTTGCCTACAACGAAAGCAAAATTGTTGAACTCGCCCCGGGCATCACCAACCTCACCATTGGTACCGGTATCTCCTCAGGAGTGAGCATAGTAAACGCGGTAGGTCTTCCATACGGTTCGGTACTTGCCTGGAAAATGAAGAAAACGGCTGATGGCACGCAGATCTATAACAAAACCAGCGGTTATGAAGACCGCTACCAGGATTACGTAGGCATCGCCAACCCGCCGTATACCATGGGTTTATCCAACAACTTCCGTTACAAGGCATGGTCGCTGAGCGTACTACTCGATGCGAAATTCGGCGCCGTGGCGTTTAATAACATGTGGGTGTACGCGATGCGTTTTGGTTTAACCAAAAACACCCTGCCCGGCCGCGAAACAGGAGTCCAGCTTGAGGGCGTTGACCAAACCGGTGCGAAATTCACCAAACTGTGGGAGGTGGTTAACCTGGATACTTACTACAACAACCGTGGCGTAAACTATTCCGAACTGCAGACCTTTAACACCGACTTCGTTAAATTACGCAGCCTGATCCTGAATTATACAATTCCTGTGAAAAGCCTGGGTTTTGCTAAAATTCAATCAGTCAATGTTGGTTTCGTAGCCCGTAATCTTGCCACGCTTTACCGCGATGCAAAGGTGAAAGATGCAGGCCTTGACCCTGAAATGCAGCAGACGGTCGGAAATGCGACAGGTACTGCCGGTGCAGGTGAACCAAGAACGCGCAACCTCGGTATCAACATCAACATTAAATTTTAATTTTTATCCCAGATTTATATGAGAAAGACATTATTAAAAGCATTTCTTGTACTGGCTTCCGGTGTGGTCATTCTGCCGGCCTGTAACAAAGAAAGCCTGACGAATTTAAATACCCCGTTGAACTCGGTTAATTACCCGATCCCGAGCAACCTGTTTACAAATGCCTTGCTAAGCACGCCCCGTGACAACTATGCGGTGATTGCGCAAGGCATGCAATATTTCTCCACGTACAAAGAAGTACCTGCGGTTGGCGACAAATACTACAGCTTTAATGGTACCGTGGCAGACTTCGGCACCTATACCGGACGGCTGAACGTGTTGTACCAGCTGAACGCTGCGCTGACAGCCGCTCAAACGAATGAAAAAGCCATGGTGCGGATCCTTCGTGTTTATTTTTATCACCAGCTCACCGATGTTGCGGGTGACATCCCATATTCTGACGCACTAAAGGGCGAGGGCGGAACGCTTTCTCCGAAATACGACACGCAGCGCTCCATTTACCTGGACATGTTTAAAGAACTGGATGAATCAGCTGCATCACTGGATGCCAGCAAGACCAACTTCGGAGCGGCGGATCTTTTTTATAAAGGAGACGTTACGAAATGGAAGAAGTTCGCTTACTCCTTGATGCTGCGCCTGGGGATGCGCCTGACCGTGGTGGAGGCGGCTATGGCAAAAACCTGGGTGGAAAAGGCCATTGCGGGGGGCGTCATCCTGAACGACTCCGACCTGGTCACGATTGCC
>JBBSSY010000020.1:0-13874 GCA_038241595.1 Chitinophagales bacterium
GAAAAACAGGTCTTCGAAGTAAGATTTTTTTGCGGTCATGACCTTGTCTGAAAAATCAACGAGCACCACAATCACACGCACCGTACCGCGCAAAGGCGCTTTTTCAGCGGCGGCATTCCTGACCATGGCGGCCGAAGTGCCTGCGGGGAACAGAGAGCCCGGATAGATAAGTCCATCATTATAACCAACGGGTTTGTAATCGGTGCCCAGTTTAATTTTGTTTGCCAACACATTATCACTGACCTGTTCTGTGATCTTTTTCATCTCAGCCTTAAGCTTCTTCTTAAGCTCAGGACTTGGAGCGATTAAACAGCGCTGACCGTCTTCGGACGCGGAAGCAGCCTCTTTAATCCTAATGAAGTGTTCAAGTAGCGGAGCATTTGGTGATTTTTTCATTGCTTGGTGGATTTGTCTGTAAACTTATGTGATGCGAAGCCAGAAAAGGAACCACAAATTACTAAAAATGTTAGCAAAATCGAATTTCATTTTTTTGTGGTGAACAGCTGGATTGAGCATTGGCAAACTAATGTGTCACCAGGTATTCCAAAACACGGGTGCCGGCCAGAACAAAAAACCAACAGCAGAATCAACGGGACGGGATTACAGGTAGAAGAAAATGAAAGCATGCTCCAAGGCTGGAGGTGCTTCATTTACGAACCAGGCATTAAAGCCTGACCTGAAACAATATACAGATAAAAACGGTATCATAAAACACCATTTTACAGCAGGCAGCAAGATGAATGAGCAAATTTATAACGGAAATCTGCCAGTCCTAGTAGGCTGTCGGACAGCGATAAGAAGTCAGGTTAAAAGACAGCGTTACTTCGGCGGTAACATACTGATCTTTTTGTTTGGCGTATCCTCTTTGCCTGGGCGTACCATTCACAAATCCAATGGGTTCGCCTGTTTCATACGAGCGGTCCTGCAACAGTTCAGCAATGGAAGAGGTACCATCCGGAAGTTTGGGAAATATTGTAGGATTTACGAAAGTCGTGCTTACATCATCCAGGTAATCGGTGTTGGTAGCGCGGTAAACCACTTCAAATCCGAGGTTCATGCGCGTAGAGACATTATATTTGAAACCAACCCCGAACGGGATGCATAGAGCCATTGTACCGTATGGCTTACGATCCGGGTATTGAGTATAACCCTGGCCTTCGGTACCCAGCGGTCGAAGAAATACTTTTTGATCCAGGTAATAAGCATAGGGATCATAGCTGAAAGCGCCTACTCCTAAGGTAACATAAGGGGTAAATGCATGATAAGGATCGCCTGGGACAAATTTGAAAAAATTAAAATCTCCCTGAACGGCGAGTTCCCAAATATTGGTATTAAAACTCAGGTTCCTTCTTTTCTGAAATTCGTTGGAGTTGTAGATATCCGAATAGCCAAGCTGAGCATAGTGAGCAGATACGCGTAAAGCGGTATAATTTCCAAATTGCTTGCGAAAGAAGAGACCTATCGAGGGTTTTGGGCGATTCAGTTTCGCCCTTGTATTAATATCACCAAAATAGTGCGCTGCACCCGCAGAAATTCCGAATTCACCCTCCTGAACCGTACTTTGATACTGAGCCGATAATGAACTTCCCACCAAAATGAACACTCCTACGATCAAAAAGAATTTCTTCATCATTTTACAAAATAACAGTTAAATATTCTACCTAACGAAATTTGGATTTTTTTCTTGTACAAAAGATCGTTAATTTCTGGTATCAAGACCCCAGGATAATTTCGTTCGCAGGGTCTGTAAAAAGTTGTTTTCATTCAGGCGGATAAGGCTCAGTGTAAACTCTTCCTTGCGGATGGCCAGCTGCACCTGTTTATCTACAATTTCCTTACGGGAATCCATGGTACAAATGAAATGATCGGTGCGTCCTTCCACTTCGAAAGAAATCACGTTATTATCCGGTATTACGATCGGTCGGATGTTCAGGTTGTGTGGCGCCACCGGCGTTATCACAAAACTACCGGACTCCGGAAACAGGATTGGCCCGTTGCAACTGAGCGAATACCCCGTTGAGCCGGTCGGCGTTGCCACGATCAGGCCGTCTGCCCAGTACGTGTTTAAAAACTCGCCGTTCAGGTACGTGTGGATCTTAATCATGGACGAGGTATCTGTTTTGTGAATGGCAAATTCATTGAGTGCGTAGGGAACCTCCCCAAAAAGCGGGCTGTTCGCATCAAGGTGAACGAGCGATCGTTTATCGATAATAAAATCGCGGTTTACCAGGGCACTGATGGCGGTCGCCAGGTCACCCTTACCAATGCTGGCAAGAAAACCGAGCCTGCCGAAATTTATACCCATCACAGGAATGTTTTTGTCCCGCACAAGCGTAACGGTATCGAGCAGGGTTCCGTCACCACCAAGACTTATGACCACGTCGATGGAATCGTCAAGATCTTTGGACTCTGCAAACAGCAAGTTATCAGCAGGTAAGGAAATGGTTGAGATGATCTGTTCAAAAAAAGGTTTAAAAATCACCGTTTCGATTTTTTCGCTGCGCAGGACGTTGAAAAAATGATCGACTTCTTTCAGGTAGTTCTGTTCGATTACACGGCTGTAAATAGCTGCTTTCATTTACTGGTAATTTTTGTAAGGCAACATTTTCGCCTGTTAACCCATTAAATCGTCAGAAGTCATTTTTGAAGTGCAAAAATAATCCCTTTTGCCCTAACTGGTTGCAGCTGTATTCAAAACGAAACGCAAAGTCATAATACGTCAAAAGATCAATGCCCGCACCGGCGGTATACAACATACGGTTGGCGAGCGAGTTTTCCAGGAAGGTTTTGTTATAGGCATAACCCATATCTCCATAGGTTTTGATGAAGACGCGGAAAGGAATCTTATCATGTGATTTTGACAAGGAAAGGGGAATATTAAATTTGAATAGTTCGCGCCTGAACGTGTTGCGGATCATGCCGATCCCCACGCCATCTATTACATATTTCTCCAGGCCGCGCAAGAACAGGTCACCGTAACCAAGCGCGCGCTGGTTAAAATACGGTTGGTCAAAGGGCAATTTCAAGAGGCCGTATGCCTGCAGGCCGTAGTACGTCTTCTTGGCGATTTGCCATCCAAATGTGCCTTTAACGGACAGCTGCCACATGTCCATGTCTTTGTTAATGCCCCGACGCAACAGGCTTACTTCACCAAGGACACCCTTGAGCGGGTAGGCTACGTAATCGATGTTGTTGTAATCGATCGTATAACTTAATTCGGGATAGGCCACGCGGAGTTTTCCGTTATTAAAATAACGCGGGTTGATGATGGCAATGGCTTCATCGATTCGGTTGATATTATAATTGAGCCGTACCGTGTGCCGGGTTTTAATGGCAGGTCGGTAGGTGTAACTCAACTGGAGGTTAAACTGTTCATTAAGCACCTGGCCGTGGAATAAGCCCCCCGACATGGAATCAATGGGTGTTTCGGGACGCTGTATTGGAAAGAATTTCTGTTCATTGTCACGCGTTATGTGGTTGACCTCTTTTGCCGTGGCATACGAAACATTGACACCGTAACCATGTTTCAATGATTTGTCCGCATTCGGCTGCTCATAGGATAGTTCCGCCTGGCGTGTGTAACCCGTAATCAGCCAGGCTTTTAACTTGTCATTACGGCCGGTAAAGTTGTAATAGGTAAACTTGGCACCATAGTTTACCCGGTTCAATCTATAACCCTGCTTCGCCCATTCTGACAGGTTTCGATCGACGATCTTAAAATACGGAATGGGAAACAAGTACCATCTTTCCTTTACTTCAACCTGTATTTCAACTTCATATCCTTTGAATCCTTTCAGAGACACCACCACGTCATTGAAGAGCCTCGTATTCATCAACTGCCTGCGGGCCAGATCGAATTTGCTGACAAGGTCAGGCAGTGAAATGGAATCACCGGTTTTGAATGGAATTTCACGGTAAATAATATATGGTTTTGTAACCCGGTCACCCGACAGGGCGATCTCGGTAATAACGAAGAGATATTTTGGTGCGTTTGTATCGCTGACAACTACCGGCGATGACGGTTGCGTCATGATGCTATCGTAAGGGGAGTGTACGGAAACAGCCTGCGCATTAACCACGAAATGCAAACACATGACCAACAACGAGGACAGGAAATATTTCTTTATATTCATTCAGGTCTTCGTCTGAAAAAAATTCATGTGGTAAAAATGGTAACGTGTATAAAAACTACCTGAATCCAATTAAATACTGAGATAATTCATCAGGTGATCATAGTTGTTCTTTATTTCATTCTCGTATTGTTCTTCCCCAAAATAGTACTTCACCGTATATTCGTACCGTTGAAAGGTAGAAACAATATCCGAAATTTCGAACTTGTTGATCTTTATGGTAACGTACAAAATACCGATGGTATTATCAAAGTACGTATTTAACTGTGTGATGGATGCATCGTTGGTTTCCACCAGCTTGCTGATTTCGGAGAAAGAGAATGCGCGTTTGTCAAGTTCCAGTACGATGATACCGCCGGGTTCTTCCATACCGTACATCCTGCCAACAACTTTTAAGAGGTCCATCGAGGAGATGGCCCCAATCCAGTACGATTCATTATCGGTTACCGGTATTACGGTCAAGCTAAACTCGTTAGTCATCCGGATGGCATCGGTGAAATGCATGCTGGCATTTACCGCCAACGTAGAAAACTCCGACTGCAGGCTTCCCAGGGAAACCGTATCATCTTCTACATTAAGGAGTTGGTCTTCATTTACAAGCCCGAGGTATTTATCATTATCAATAACCGGTAAATGGCTCACGTGATAATCCCCCATCAATTGAAGTGCCTGGAAAACAGAGTCGTTTATGGCTAGTGTAGGAAGTGACGCAGAGATGATATCCTTATTTAACACGGGCTGCCGGAGTTTAATGATGAGACGTCAAAATCTACGCCACCGCTGCAGACTCATTGAGTTTTGTCAAAAATTTATCTAAAATGATGTTGAACTCTTCAGGCACTTCCATCATTGGGGCATGACCACATTTATCAACAAAAAAAAGCTCGCTGTTCGGGATCAGTTTATTGAATTCCCTGGCAACAAAGGGAGGAGTAATGGTATCATTGTTGCCCCAGACCAGCAAGGTAGGCTGTTTAATCTGGCTGAGTTCTTCACCAAGGTTGTTGCGAATAGCACTTTTTGCCAGCGCGATAATCTTTATAACCTTGATCCGGCTGTTAACAATTTCATAGACTTCATCAACCAGTTCCTTCGTGGCGGTTAGCGGATCGTAAAACGTAAGTTGTGTTTTCTTTTTGATGTATTCGTAGTCACCACGTTTCGGATAGGTATCGCCCATGCCATTTTCAAACAAACCTGAACTGCCTGTCAGGATAAGCGATTTGACGCGTTCAGGATGTTTCAACACATACAGCAACGCTACGTGACCGCCCAGTGAATTGCCTAATAAATGGATGTTCTTGTAATTTCTTGCCTCAATAAAACGATAAACAAATTTTTGCAGGCCGCCGACAGAGGTGTGCAGGATGTCAAGCTCAAACAGGGGCAGGATGGGAACGATGACTTTATAGTTGGTAGCAAAAAAATCGATCAGGTCTTTAAAATTACTCAAGGCGCCAAACAGGCCGTGTAATAGCAACAACGGCGGACCATCCCCCTCTTCAATATATTTGAACTTATCCTGTAGTTTGATATCGTAATCCATTTGTATTTAGTATGATACTAAGTCAATTGTTTGCTAAAATAACTATTTCGCCGCAAAAAGCATTTTACTGAAAATACAATATCCGCAATGCCTACAAAGTAAATGAATATTTTGTTACTTATCTTATTCATTATCTGCCTGTAATAACTGATAAAAGACCTGCCAGCCGTTCACTGGAAGAAATAATAGAGACTTATATAACGATTAAATAACGTGCGTCATTTTGAGCCGTTCATGTAAGATACCTGCGACCAAGGTAAAAATTAATTTTTGATCCGGGCGATCTGCCCGAAAAAAGTCTCGAGTTCCTGGAACATGTTCCGAAAGAACGGGATCACCGTCCCCAGCGCGCCGATCGCACGTAGGCCCCAGGGCTTAATAAATGGATAAGTTTTAGACGAAGCAATGCTTTGAGGGGTTAACAGGTTAAGCTTCTCCAGGTAGAAAACCCCCACGCTTAAGACTACCACGAAGAGTACAATGTATAGCACAATGCCACCCAGGCGATTGAGCCAGCCAAGCATCGCCAGTTGTACCAGCTTTTCTACTGCTACCGCGCCGAGCCTGACAAGGAATACCGCTAATAGGAACACCAGGATAAATGACAGCACGGGAAGCCATTTGACAGAAACATTGAGCGATCCTTTCAGGTATTCCGCCATGATTACGGACAACTTCAAGGCGGCAGCCAGGCCGATCAACAGGCCCAACAGGGAAAATACAGCCACTACCAGCCCGTTCCGGTACCCTTTTACAAGCGCAGTAATCATCAGGACGATAAACAAGAGGTCTAGTAGCATACTGAAATTTATGGTGGTAATCAGGCCGGTTTATCGAAGCATGGGAGAAGCATACGATGACTACAGTAACATCATTATTTTGCCAGCAATTCTTTTACAACCAGGCTGATCGACTTGCCATCGGCAATGCCGGCCAGTTTTTTATTGGCCAGGCCCATTACCTTGCCCATGTCTGCCGGCGAAGTGGCACCTGATTCTGCAATGATCTGCCGGAGGGCGTCTTTTAACTCGTCGGGTGATAATTGTTTTGGCAGGAAGCGCTCGATGACGTCAATCTCTTCCTGTTCTTTTTGCGCGAGTTCGGGGCGATGCTGTTCCTGGTAGATGGTCAGTGAATCCTTTCGTTGCTTAACCAGTTTCTGCAACATTTTAGTTTCATCTTCCTCTTTCAATTCTCCGCCGGCTCCTTCTGAAGTTTTTGCGATGATGATGGCCGCCTTGATGGCCCTCACCGAGCGCAATGTTTTTTCGTCTTTGGCTAACATGGCTTTTTTCATTTCAGCCATGATGGTTTGTTCTAATGACATAAGTACTAATATTTAATGGATCAGGCTTTGTTTTCTTTCAATTGGTGTTCCTTGAATTTCGTAAAGAATGTTTTGGCGAACTGCTTCATCTCATCGCTGAGCGCATCGTGCCGGGTGGCTCGTTTATAGGTGTCTGCCATCGCCATCATCGCCTGGTAAAAGAAATCGCCCATCTCATCCACCATCATATCTTTTGTCCATAAGTCGATTCGGAGGGCTGATTTGTCAGCACTGTCCCAGAATGCCAGCATCATCGCTTTGGCTTTTTGTTTCATATCTGCGCTGGAATCAGTTGCCTGCCAGTTGATTTGCTCCGGCACTTTATCTTTATCAAGGATTACGTCTATCGTTATTGTGGATTGCTTCATATAATTTCAAATTGCGCCAAAGTTACTATCATTTAGGGTGTGGAGAGGTTCAAAAATTCAAGAAACTGTTCGGCCATGTCGTTTCCGGTGGTACCGCCCAGCAGCGTTCTTGCATCATCGATCATACGGCTGTGTAGGGCTTCGTCTTTATAAAGGACCTGCATATTCATCGAGAGGTCGTTAAAATCAGCCGGATCTGCATACAGCACCGAGGTGCCTGCTACAGTGCTGATGGCTGGTGTGGCATAGCACACGACCGGTGTTCCTGCCCGTACAGCCTGTAGAATATGGTAGGGAAAATGATCGGTGCGTGCAGGATAAACGAACGTGTAGGCCGCATTAATCATTGAAGCGCGGGCGGTAATGGAAGGGTCAGTGAACACGTGCACATCTTCCCGGTATTTATAATGTTGCAGTAATTTAGAAACGCCGCGGATAAAAGTGGCGTCACCCGTAATGATCAACTGCATATTGGAATGCTGCCATTTTTTAAACGCGGAAAATGCCTTCAGCAGCGCCAACGTATCGTACGTGGCAGCCGGATCTGCCACAAAAAGGAAATATTCCCTGCCAGCTGCGTACTGCGTTTTTACCTGTTCTTTTTCATCCCATGTCAGCGAAATGCCCGGCTCTTTGATACGCAACGGCAGTCTTTTGATTTTTTGCGGGGAAAAGCCGGGTGCCTGTAGCAGGCAGGCATAATTTGCATCCGAGATCGTTACAATTTCTGCCGAAGACCGGAGTGCTTTTCGGAAAGCGTTTGCAACAGGTTTATCGGAAAGATCTGTACCAATTAAAACACTGCAGGTGTTAACCGCAGGATCGGTAACCTGTTTATTATCCAGGGTAATATACCGCTCTGCCCGGGCTTTTTTTAGCATCGCCGGAAGCCCAAAGCGATACCACCAGGCTTTGCCGGCAAAAGAATTGGCAAATTTTGTGACCGGGTATGCCGTAATGCCAGCTGGAAGAGAAGCGGGTAGATGTTCATGCTCCGCGACCAGGCAAATCAGGCTATGATGCTGGGCGAGGTAGATAAAATCTTTCATCAGGTCGATGAAAAAAAGCGTCGAACCGCTACCGGCTTTGTTCTTCTGGAAATTCAGATCGATTACAATGCGCATAAAAACGTGAATAAATTAAGCCTGGGCGTATGCGGAGAAACAAATTGGCTAAAGCGTTGCAATATTAAGCCTGATTGAACGTATAACAATTACCGGGAGTCAGTCGCTGTTCTCAAATCTTGTTTCCCTACAAATACCTGTAAATGCATCATTTTGTGAAATCAATAATAAAAAGGATGTGACGGCTGAAACTTATTGCGTAAATTTATGCTTCGTTTAGCAGGTAACCCGCCTGTTTTTTACTTAATATTATAAAGTTCTACAGCGTTTTGACCAAATATTTAAATTCTCTAATCGAGTACAATACGACGAGAAATCACCTGATGATGCGTGAATATGGAAGACATATTCAAAAAATGATTGAATACCTGATGTCGATAGAAGATGAAGAAAAACGACAGAAGAATGCCTATGCAGTCATTGAACTGATGGGATTTCTTAATCCGCACCTGAAAAATGTTGAAGATTTTCGTCATAAGTTATGGGATCATTTGTTCCTCATTTCCGATTTTCGACTGGAAGTGGAGTCTCCTTATCCCATTCCAACCAAGGAAACACTCAAAGCTGGTCCGATGCAACTGAAATACCCTAAGCGGTATCCGAAGTTTTCGCACATGGGTAAAAACCTGGAGTTGATCATCAATAAGGCGCTTAAAGAAGAAAACCCCGAAAAACGCAACGGGTTTGCCAATGCCGTCGCCTATTACATGAAACTCGCCTATAATAACTGGCACAAGGAAACTGTTCATGATGACGCCATCCAGAGCGAGTTATCTGTGCTTACTGACGGACAACTGGAGTTTACAAATACGCCATATGTAAAAAGTTACCGACCCAACGAAAACCGCGAGCGCGATACCCGTGGTGGATATGGTGATTACCGCAACAAACGCAATCAGAAGTTCCAGCCGAGGAACAACAATAACAATAATAACAACAACAACAACAACAGGGGCAATGATGCGCGCGACAACCGTGGCACAGGCAACAACAATAACCTGAACCGGAACAACAACAATAATAACAACAGCAACAACAATAACGGCAATAACAAATTCAAGAAACGTTTTTAATGATGCCTGGCCAAAAGGCATTGTTATATTAATAATTTTAAACCCTGGTAGTAGTCATTTTACCAGGGTTTTTATTTTCTAACAGGTAAAGCGGCACGATATGGGGCAATCTTTTGAAGTGATCGGTGGCAGGAAGTTGCGCGGGGAGATCACTCCGCAGGGTGCTAAAAATGAAGCGCTCCAGGTGATCAGCGCGGTTTTGCTGACGCCGGAAAAAGTAACGATTTCCAATATCCCTGATATACTGGACGTAAACCTGCTGATCGAGTTGTTACAGGAAATGAATGTGCAGGTTGATCGTCCACAACGAGATGTATGCACCTTTGAAGCAAGCAATGTTAATATCGACTACCTGCACAGCAGGGAGTATAAAACCAAGAGCGGTCGCTTAAGAGGTTCTGTGATGCTGGCTGGTCCGCTTTTGGCGAGGTTCAGGAAAGCCTTTATTCCAAAACCGGGCGGTGACAAGATCGGCCGCCGAAACCTGGATACCCATATAAAGGGTTTTGAAAAGC
Source organism: Chitinophagales bacterium (assembly GCA_038241595.1). Taxonomy (GTDB): domain Bacteria; phylum Bacteroidota; class Bacteroidia; order Chitinophagales; family Chitinophagaceae; genus JADCRZ01. The sequence goes on from JBBSSY010000020.1 coordinate 10,084, forward strand.
TGGGAGCAACATTTGAATACCATGCCGAAGACGGCTTTTTTCACCTGGTTGCCCCGTCGTTAACCGGTACCTATTTGCTGCTTGACGAGCCATCTGTAACAGGCACGGCGAATATTTTAATGGCTGCCGTCATGGCTACCGGAACCACTACCTTGTATAACGCAGCCTGCGAGCCGTATATTCAGCAGCTGTGTATGATGCTCAACCGCATGGGCGCCAGGATCAGCGGCATCAGCAGTAACCTGCTCGTTATTGAAGGGGTAGACTATCTCAGTGGAACCACCCATAAGATGTTGCCTGATATGATAGAAGTGGGTTCTTTTATCGGGTTGGCCGCCATGACGCAAAGCGATATCACCATAAAAAATGCCGGCATCGCACATTTGGGCGTAATCCCGGATAAATTTAAACAGCTTGGCATCGCCATGGAATTCAGGGGCGACGATATCCATATCCCGGAACACGACGTTTACGAAATCCAGACTTTTCTGGACGGTGGCGTATTAACGATCTATGATCATCCCTGGCCGGGTCTTACGCCGGATCTGCTCAGCATCATCCTGGTGGTGGCCACCCAAGCGCGGGGAAGTGTACTGGTGCATCAGAAAATGTTCGAGAGCCGCCTTTTTTTCGTGGATAAACTGATTGATATGGGCGCACAGATTATCCTTTGTGACCCGCATCGTGCTGCCGTAATCGGTCTTGGCCGCGAACAGGAGCTGAAAGGCATCACCATGAGCAGTCCCGACATCCGGGCAGGTGTTGCCCTGTTGATCGCGGCCCTCAATGCCACCGGCAAAAGCATCATTCAGAATATTGAACAGATTGACCGTGGCTACCAATATATTGATGATCGTCTACGGCGCCTCGGCGCGAATATCACCCGAATAAATTCGTAACGCGTGTAACCGGTTCTCTGGATAAATAGCTTTTCTTTGCACCCCCATTACCGAGGACATGGATACCAACAGCGCCCATAAAATCATTATACTCACTGCTCCATCAGGCGCGGGTAAGACTTCGATCACCAGGTTTTTGCTCCAGACCTTTCCACAGCTTGTATTTTCAGTATCCGCCGCTACCCGTGCGCCAAGGGGCAACGAGCGAACCGGCGTAGACTATTATTTTATGAGTACGGAAGAATTCAATCATAAGATCCAGGAAAACGAGTTCGTGGAATGGGAGATGGTATATGAGGGGAAATATTATGGTACGCTGAAAAGCGAATTCGAACGCATCTGGGGAAATCGGCAGGTACCCATCCTGGACATCGATGTAAAGGGTGCCATTCATGTTCAGAAGCAATATCCTGAAAATTCATATTGCATCTTTATCGAGCCGCCATCTGTGGACGAGCTCAAGCGGCGTCTTGAAACCCGCGGAACTGAAGACCCGGAGACCTTGCATGCGCGAGTAAACAAGGCCGCGTATGAAATTTCCTTTAAACATCATTTCCAGAAAATTATCGTCAATAACGACCTGGAAGAAGCTTGCAACGAGGCCAGGCAGGTGGTTTCAGATTTTCTGCAACGCGTCTGAGGCCGGTTTGCCAACAATGAAAAACCAGGAACTATAATTACAAACTCTCTTACCCCGGCCCCTTTTTGCTATTTTTTATTTACATTCGTATTCTATGATAGACTGGAATACAATCTTTTTTATCGTGTTGTCCATCATGCTGGTTGGTTTTTTTGCAGGTATTCAAATTGCCTTTACCAATGTAAATAAACTAACCGTTGAATTAAAAAAGAAGCAGGGACGACGCAGCGGGATCCTGCTTTCCGGTTTTCTCGATGAGCCATCCAAATTTATCGGCGCTACGCTGGTTGGCCTTAATCTATTCCTCGTTATTTATGGCCTGCTTGTTGGAAAGATGCTTCAGCCAATCTGGACATGGCTCAGCAGCAACCAGCAGAACTCAGCCTATTTCAGCCTTATCAAGTTATTGTTTGAAATCTTGGCGTCAACATTTATCATCCTCCTGTTTGGCGAATTTCTCTTTAAAGCCATCTGGCGTGCAAAAAGTGAAATGATCCTCAGTGCGATCGTTTCATCCATCATCAATTTCTTCTATAAAATATTTCAGCCGGTTTCCGAACTGTTTGTGTACGTAGCCGCAGGTATCCTGAAGTATCTGTTTAACGTACGGATCGATGAAAAGAAGGAGGCTTTTGCAGGATCGGACATCGAGCACTTCTTTCAGCAAACCCGTGAACAGAACCCTGACAACCAGGACCTTAATACAGAATTGTTCGAGAACGCCCTTTCTTTGTCCAACCTGAAGATTCGCAAGTGCCTCGTACCACGAAAGGAGATCGTAGGCGTGGATATTACTGTGTCAATCATGACGGTCAGGCAAAAATTTATTGACACGCAGCTGAGTAAATTACTGGTGTACGATGGAAATATTGATCACATCGTTGGTTATATCCACCAGCTTGATCTTTTCAAACAACCTGCAGACGTGCCATCCATCCTGTTGCCGATCCCTGCTGTTCCGGAAAGTATGAGCGCTACCGGACTCATCTCGAAATTTTCGAAGGAAAGAAAAAGTATTGCCTGGGTGGTGGATGAATTTGGTGGTACTGCAGGCATTGTAACCATGGAAGATCTGCTGGAAGAGATCTTTGGCGAGATCAAGGATGAATACGATACCGAAGACTTCGAGGAAAAAAGGCTGTCAGAGGAAGAATATATTTTTTCAGGAAGACTGGAACTCGATTACCTAAACGAAAAATATGAACTGGACCTGCCGGACAATGAATCAGAAACATTGTCGGGTTTTATTATTCACAAGCATGAAGCGATTCCAAAAATAAAGGAACGCATCATCATCGGCGATTACGAATTCGATATTATGAGTGTAAGCGATACACGGATTGAAATGGTCAGGATGAAAATACTTAAGTAGTAACCAGGGTTTTGTAAATCCTTTCACACCCTTTCCCCGTAAATTAAGACCATTCATTCACATTTAATAGTACTTTTGCCCGCGTTAAATAATCAAATGTCACTTACAAAATTCTTTAAGAATTCCCCCGAGAAGGCTGAAATGTCGTTTATAGACCATCTCGAGGAATTGCGCTGGCACATCATGAGATCGGTGATTGCACTGCTTGTCGGCGCCATAGTCGTTTTCGCTAATATTGATTTCTTTTTCCGCAACATCGTTATGGGGCCGGCCCATAGAGACTTTATCACCTACCGGTTATTGTGTAGCGCAAGCCACGCCATCGGCATGGGTGATTCGTTGTGCCTGGCAGATATCAATCTCAAGCTGATCAGTACGGAAATGAGCAGCCAGTTTATGATGAGTTTTACGATCGCCGCCGTCGGTGGTTTCATCCTGGTGTTTCCCTACATTTTCTGGGAGTTCTGGCGGTTTACCAAACCTGCGCTCACCGATAAAGAACAAAATAAAACCAGGGGTGTCATCTTTTGGGTATCCATGCTTTTTTTCATGGGTTGTGGATTTGGATACTACCTGATCGCGCCATATACCATTAACTTTTTTGCTTCCTATACACTTGATCCGCTCATCGCCAATACGTTTACGCTGGGTGATTACATCGATAACATCGTTTCGCTGGTGCTTGGTGCAGGCATCGTGTTCCAGCTGCCGCTGGTAGTATTCTTCTTTTCAAAAGTAGGCCTGCTGACGCCAAAATTTTTACGTGACAACCGGAAGTACGCCTTTGTAATCATCCTGGTAATTGCTTCGGTGATCACTCCGCCAGATGTCGTCAGCCAGGCAATTGTTACCCTGCCGCTGCTGCTTTTATGCGAAATCA
>JBBSSY010000021.1:0-13545 GCA_038241595.1 Chitinophagales bacterium
TAATTTTCCGCATGTGAACGTACAGCTTCAACTTGATGGTGTTAGCCGCTTTGATCCATTTAGCCTTGTCGCCACCATAAATTACATCAGAAGCGCCAGGCAGTAAGGCGTTCGCTGCGGTCGTATTATTCAGGTCTGCAATCGCCGAATCAAGCATCAGCAACAGGCTTGGATAGATGGTTGCATCGTCGTCAAATTTGGGATATAGAATACCTGATTTCAGCATGTTCGCTTCGCTATATGGAATGTCACCAAATACATCTACAAGTTGACTGTAGGTATATGCCTTTAACACTTTAGCAATACCAACGAATCGCAGGTTGCCGGCAGCCGTTCCATTCGCAATAATATCCTCCAGGTTCTGCAGCACGCCATACTCCGGAAGGGGCGGCGAAGAAAGTGATGCGGCAAAAAGCTTCGGCCAGGCCGTCCCGATATAAAAGTTGCTGCCCGTAGCTCCATACTGGTCTTGTTCTGCGCGGGTTGACAACTGGTGCATATACACTGCAAGCACTTCGGAAAGACCTCCATTGTTGCCGCCACCAATCGCCAGCGCATCTCCTAACCCCTTTTCTGCAGCCGGTAACAACTTGCTCACTGCGATGGTAGTTGGATTATTTGGATCTGTATTTACATTCAGAAATTCTTTGGTGCAAGAGGCCATGAATATAAGGGCCGCAGGAAATATATATTTAAGTTTATGTATCATGGTTCTGATCATTTGATTCGATTAAAATGTTACACTCAGGTTTATGCCATAACGTTTGGTGGTGGGAGCTGCAGACAACTCAATACCTTGTACGCCTGTCGCACCGAAGCTGTTTACTTCCGGATCGAAGTTGGTATATCGAGGGACATTGGGTGCCAGGAACCACAGGTTTCTGCCGGTGAGGCTCAAAGACACCCCATTAACTGGTATTTTCTTATACAAAGATTTCGGTATTTCGTACCCAATGTTCAATTCCCTTAAATGATAAACGGTCGCATCATACACTTGCCATTCAGTTGAACTGTTGATGGCGAAGGTTGTGCCGAAATAAAGATCATTGGTGGTGATCCTTGTCTGGTTCGGGACAGGATTTTTATTTGCGTCCAGGATAGGCAAGCCTGTATTTACATCACCATAAACCCCCGGAATGATCCAGCCGGTTTCACGATCTTTGGTATCATTTGTTACACCACGTCCAAGCAGGGAACTTAAGGTAACAGAATAGATGTCACCACCCTTTGTCATGTCGAACAGGAAGTTGAGGAAAACGCCTTTATAAGTAAACGTATTGGTGATTCCCATTTTGAAATCCGGGTTCGGGTCGCCGATAAATCCCTGGTCGGGAGACTCGATAAGTTGACCGGTTGATTGGTTGATCAACAGATTACCCTGCGCATCGCGAAGTGAGCGGGTGCCCCTAAGATAACCGTAAGGCTGACCTGCTTCCAGATAAGGCGACAAAGACGTCAACACATTGAATTTTGGAAACCGCAGAACACCTTCCTGTAGTTTTTCGACGATGTTTTTATTCTTGGTAAAAATCCCGCGAACAGACCAGGTAAAGTCCTTCAATCTTAATGGAACCACAGTCAGGTCGATTTCTACACCGGTATTGCTAATCTCACCGAAATTGGTGTTGAAAGACTGGAAGCCGGAGGACGCAGGCGTGGTTATCGCTGCTATCAAACTTGTTGAGATCCTGCGGTACCAGGTGAAATCCAATTCGACCCTCCTTTTAAGGAAGCTCAGTTGCGTTCCCAATTCAACTTCCGTTGTAAACTCGGGCTTCAGATTGGCATTATACGCGAAGCTTGGTAAAGTAGCCGTTGGCTGACCGAGAAAGTTGGGATTCAGCGTATAGACATTGTTGAGCAGGTATGGATCGGCATCACGTCCCACTTTTGCCCATCCCGCCCTTATTTTACCAAAGTCAAGCACTTTTCCTTGCAGCTTCAGTGCATCGGAAAAAACAAAAGATCCGGATACTGACGGGTAGAAATAGCTCCTATTTTCAACAGGCAGCGTGGAAGACCAGTCATTTCTACCGGTGAGATCGACATACAGGTAGTCGCGGAAACCGAGCGTTACGTTTCCGAAAACCCCCATCAGCCGTCTTCTTTCATAGTTATCATCTGTAAAAGCCTGCAGGGATGTGTTACCAAGCGTATAGATGCCTTTCGTTATAAATTTGTTACCCGTCTGCACCAGGTCGGTCGTCGTGCGCTGGTTAATATTATTTCCCAGCACGCCACGGAAAGAGAAGTCCTGGCTGATATTGGGCGTAAACGTCAGCAACAGGTTTGATTCGATTTCTTGTTTTCGGTAGGTTTCTACGACCAGCTTGCCAAGGCCTTCAGCACCCCTTGAACCGATTTCTGTAATCTCTCTTCTACCCAAGGTATTGATGTTGGTGCCGAGATTATAATCAAACCGAATCCACTTGTTGATATTGAAATCGGCGTGCATGCCCGCGATATATCGCTCCTCTTCTGTGATGGCACGGTTGTACTTGGCCGACCAGCGCGGATTATCGAATTGACCTCCGCCATTTGGCGTCAAATTTTTACCACTGGCATCTTCGAAAGGCAGGTTCAGGTCCCAGTTGCGTGCAAGGAATAGAGAGCGCGCAAACAATGAAGCGGCACCATCTACCTGGTTCTCACCAAAAAAGCCACCATTTTGTTTGGAGCGGGTATAGCTGAAATTACCGCGCAGGTTTAAACCGATATCCAGTTTGGTACTTCCCCCAAGGCCGAGATTGGCACGCGTGTACCCGGAATGCGGCACGTAGCCGTTGTGCGTGAGCTGGGATGCCGTAAGACCGATTGAAGTTTTTTCATCACCACCGGTAAAACCCAGTGAGTTCTCATACACAACACCGGTTCTAAACAAATCTTTTACGTTGTTGGGATATGCGCGGTAAGCAACGTTTGAAGAAGGAAACTCCGCCGGGAAAGCCGTTTTGTAGTCGGGCCACACCGGGATAGAATCACGGCTGCTAAAGGGCGCGCCCCAGGAACCGTTTGAATTGGAATAGGAGTAATTTGAACCGGCCCCATAGCTGTTCTGGTAATCTGGCAGATTTGCAATTTTTTCTGCAGATACAGATGTTTTAAAGGTGATCTGCTGGCCCTTTTTACTGCGCGATGCACTTCCGGATTTGGTCGTGATAATGATCACCCCATTGGAAGCGCGGGAGCCATATAAAGCCGCAGCCGAAGATCCTTTCAGTACGTTCATGGTAGCAATGTCATTCGGATCCAGGTTGGCAATGCCGCTGGAATACGCGGTGCCACCCGATGTCTGGCTACTCGTTGTAACCTGGTCATTGCTATATGGAATACCGTCAACAATAATCAACGGCTGTGTTTCACCAAAAAATGAATTATTACCGCGTATCTGGATGCGCGTAGCGGCGCCAGGTGTACCCTGCGACGTACGGATATCAACCCCCGCAACTTTTCCCTGCAAGCCCTTCAACATATCAGGCTCGGATTTCTGCAGCAAATCATCCGGATTAACCTTACTGATTGCATAACCGAGCGCTTTTTCGGATCTCCGTATACCTACAGCAGTAACCACTACTTCGTCCATATTGCTGGTGCTCGCGGCAAGCGCCAGGTCAAGGGTCGATTGCTGACCGACATTAAAATCCTTTGACTGAAAACCGGTTGCGCTTACTTCAAGCGTGGACCCTTTTGGAACTTGAATGGAAAAATTACCATTTTGATCTGCAGAAACCGCTTTGTTGCTTCCCCTTAACCGAACGGTTGCAAAGGGTACCGGTTCCCCTTTGTCATTTTTAATCTGCCCGGTAATTGGAGCGTTTTGGGCGAATGTTGCTATTGTTAGACATAGGAACACGCATAACAAGGATAAGGATTTTCTCATGTGCACTTTTTTTGATTCACAGGTAAATAAGAAAGCAATTGATTTGCGAATGAACTGTTAAAAATTTTGCAGTTTCCAGCTAGATTTTAGACAAGCAAGGCGTAAAAAACGCTGCATTCAATGTTAGGGGTTGTTGATCGAAGGCGGGTTAAACCTAAATGTTTTGCAAATATATATTTCATAACGACAATTAACATATAAATGTTTTTAAACATTCTTTCTTTTTCCGATTTTTACCAGTTCACTAAAACCTGCATGTTGATTTCTGTAACTTTATTGTTATTAATCAGTCCCAGCCCCGATCCTGCGGTTAATTTCCGGGTATATATGGTTTGCGCCAGACGAAGGTAAAAATCGGCCTTTGCTTTTTTCTTAAACAGATAATTTATTGATTTTGACAAATCTGCATGTGCATTGAGGTAATAACGGTAGCCGTGGTCAAAGAGGGAAGGGATGGAAAAATCATATAAAACATCATTCTCAAAGGCATATATCCTTGAATTATACCCGTCTGTTTCAAAATACTGGATGCGGGCATTAAAATCCCATGGCTTACCTCGTGGTTTAAACAGGATATCCGAAAAGTAGAGGAAACCCGTCTCCCTGTTTGGCCCTTGCTGGTCGTAAATTAAAAATTCACACCGGTTTCTCAGGGTTAATGATTTATTTAAGCCCATGCTGGCATGTAATCGCCAGCTGCTTGTCAATATTTTACTGGTCCCATTGAGTTCGCCAGGTCGGTTCATCGTTTTATTATCTACCTTAAATCGGGTATAATATTCAATCATTTTATTGGGGACATAGCTCAGGCGAACCAGGTAATCACTGCCATTCGATGGCGCGTCGACGCGGTATTTTAGCCAGGGAAACGAAAACATATCACCATATGCCTGCAGCGTCAGCGCGTTGGCTAGAGCCAGTGAAAGTCCGGCAAACAGTCCATTTTCATTGTTCACAGCGAAGTTTTCCGTAAAAGCGTTTGCGTACAGCACCTGGTACCGGCTGCTGATGGATCTATGAACCAGGGAAATATTTACACCGGGCGCAGCCGACACCAGCAACCCATTCAGGAAAGCCGGGTGTAACAACCTGTCCGTAGCGGCCTCGCCAAAAAAATGTACATTTTTATACGTTACACTGTAATCGATACTTGCGTTTGAAAATGTTTTACCGGCAAGCGCCCATAAATTATAGGGCTCACCTCGCTTTTCCACGGCGTGAGACAATTCAAAGTGGATCGCATTAACACCCACATGCCACTTACCCGCCTGGTAGGCCATGGTAAAACCTGCTCCTTTCTGGGTGATGTTGTTTTTATCATTGATCTCCGACGCGGTGCGGTGGTAACCGGAATTCATAAACGAGGTAATGTGTCCAGGATCGGACAGGGAGTCTTTTTCGAGGTTGCCGCTTAATTTTTGAATCGATAAAAACACGCCGGCTGTCCAACCGGCGCGCTGCCACTCGGCGCCCGCACCTCTTTCAAAATTAGCTTCACCGCCAGACGTGTAAGGCTTCAAGAACGAGGATTGTCTTTTCAGCGCAGTGATGTCGGCACTTTTTTTAAATGCCATCGTTTGCCACTGGATCAGACCCTGGCCCATATTCACCGTAAAATCTCCCAGGGCCAACACCCGCAACAGCCCGGGTTTTGAAACAAAAATATGAAACGAGTAAAAATCAAACCCCCGCTTCTGCTGTCCTTTGAAAAACTGCTCTCCCGCATCCTTATCGGCCTGGAATCCGAACTGGAGCATATTTTTATAACGGTATTTGTATCGTAGGTACAACCGGTTCGGGCTGCCCGTGTAGTGACTGCCACTGTCAACCGAACGGTTAAAACCGACTGCCTTTTCGACTACTTGTCCGGAGCGGATCAGCAGGCTATTTTCCCCCGTTCGCCAGGAGTGCCTGGCCGCTCTCAGTGCCTGGGAAGGATCACGGATCGTGATGTAAGGCAGCAACTTTTTAATGAGCTCGATATCCCAGGTTGGTACAGCCTGCAACTCGTAGATGTCTACCAGGTTTCCAAGCAGCCGGCGATACAGAACGAGGTTGGTGATCTGCAGATCGTTCAGGTACAACAGCAGTTTTAGTTCGTCTTCCGTAGCGGTATTGAGGTTAAGTGGGTGCCTGGTGAAAAATTGTAACTGCTGCAGGAAAGAATCATCCAGTGTAGCCGCTTCGTCGTTGCCAGCCAGCCATTCTGCCTGTTGCTCGATGGAGGCAATCATGGGATCCTGCTGGCCGAAACCCGTCAATGTCGACAAGGATGCAGCCAGCACCGCCAGGAGTTGCTTCATGAAGTCTCCGTTTTTGGTTCACCGAACGTCATAATAAACAACAATATCGGCGTAAGCCCCAGGCGGGCGTGCCAGTCTGCCACGAAATCAAATCGCATGTTGCTGATCAACAGACCGATCCCGGCGAACGAGTGACTTGTAGCGGTTGAGATACCGGCCCGCGCGGAAACGCGCGGCAAAAATGCATAGTCAATTGCCGCCATGACATCCAGCATTTTATTTTCCTCTTTATTGAGTTGTACGGAAATCAGTAACTGGTCAGAAGCTTCCAATGCAATGCCCCAGGTATAAACGGAAGCCATTTTCTCCCCGGTATTTCCGGATAAGGTGCCACCGACCGGGTTGTCGAGGTGAATACCCGAATAGAGCTGTGGCGACAATTGAAAAACGGCGCCAATCTCGAAAGTAATCGCGGCGGCCGAACCATAGGTGGGAATTGACAACCGGTTATAATTTAACTGGATGCCAAGCTGTGCCTGCTTTCCGAGCTTTCGACCATAAGCGAGCCCAAGTCTGGACTGGCTAAATAGTTTGCTCCCACCATAAAGCAGGTCAACCCCCATGCCTCCCGACCGGAATGGAAAAGCAGCGACCGCATGAATTTGCTGCAACTCTTTCAGCAGGAAACGACGTTCCAGCATAATACCCGCCACCACATTGTTTAGTTGCGCAAGTGCCGCCTGGTTGCTTGAAAAAGAATACGGGTCTGTAAAATGCGCAGAATAGGCTCCCATGCCGGCATACCCGTTAATACCGGGAGGCTGCACCACCTGGGAAAACAGGCGGATCGATAAAAATAAGCTGGCAATTAAACAGGTCAGTTTCATAAAATTAATCGTGAAATTGAGGCTTGCCCTGCGTGGAAAAATAAGTGATTTCACTGTATTTTCTGATCGGGCAGCCATTACCTTTGCGGCATGCAAATTTTAGATGGCCAGCTCGTTTGCCAGTCGATCAAAGACGAACTTAAAATCCAGGTCGCGCAACTGGTTTCGCTGGGTAAAAAAGCGCCGCACCTTGCAGCCGTGCTGATCGGTGAAAACGGTGCGAGCCAAACCTATGTTGGTGCGAAAGTAAAAGCCTGCGCAGAAATCGGCTATAAGTCAACCCTCATTACCCTGGAAGAGTCTATCTCCGAGTCGAAAGTCCTTAATGTAATCGAGGACCTTAATATAGACCCGGATATTGACGGCATCCTGGTGCAGCTGCCACTGCCAAAACACATTTCCGAAGAAAAAATCATCAATGCCATCAGTCCGGCTAAAGACGTTGACGGATTTCACCCGATCAGCGTAGGCAGAATGGTACAGGGACTGGACACGTTTATTCCCGCGACGCCTTACGGCATTATGTTGTTAATGGAACACTACAAGCTGGAAACCAAAGGACTTACTGCTGCGGTCATCGGCCGCAGCAACATTGTTGGCCGACCGATGAGCATCCTGTTAAGCGGCAACAGCCCAACCGGTAATTGCACGGTAACGCTTTGTCATTCTCATACCAAAAACCTCGAAGATATCTGCAGGCAGTCGGATATTATTGTCGCCGCGCTTGGCAAACCGGAATTTGTAACTGGTGATATGGTGAAAGAAGGTGTGATCATAATAGATGTAGGCATCACCCGGGTAGCAGATGCTTCGAAAAAGTCAGGCTTCGCATTAAAAGGCGACGCACATTTTGCCTCGGTGTCACCAAAATGCAGTTACATCACACCCGTCCCGCGGGGTGTTGGCCCCATGACCATCGCAGCGCTTATGAAAAATACATTTAAAGCGTGCGCCGAGTTGCACGACTAAGTACCCTGTTGTTATTACTTTTTTTCCGACCTTCGCTGCCCGATGATCGCAGCAGTGCAGCAACATATTCAAACACTCCCGGTAATGGAAGCTTTCTATACCATCCAGGGAGAGGGTTTTCACCAGGGAAAGGCAGCTTATTTTATCCGCCTCGGTGGCTGTGACGTAGGCTGTGTCTGGTGTGATGTAAAAGATAGCTGGGACGCTGGAAAACATCCCCAAAAGTCGCTTCGCGAAATCCTGACGCACGCAGCGGCTTATCCTGGTCGACTAGCCGTAGTTACCGGCGGAGAGCCGTTGATGCATGATTGTTACGGACTTACCGATGCCCTGCACGGATCTGGCTTTCAAACTAATATTGAAACCTCGGGCTCCCACCCGTTAAGCGGAGACTGGGACTGGATCTGCCTCTCTCCAAAAAAATTTAAATTTGCCCTTCCGGAAGTAATTGACCGTGCGAACGAGATCAAAGTGGTCATTTTTAACCAGTCGGATTTTGCCTGGGCCGAGCAATATGCGGCCCTTGTGTCACCGGACTGCAGATTATATCTGCAACCCGAATGGAGCCGGGCAGCTACAATTACCCCGCAAATCGTGGAATACATAAAAGCCAACCCACAATGGGCACTGAGCGTGCAGATCCATAAGTTCATAAATGTTCCTTAAAACACCGTTCGTATCGCGCCGCGCCACAACCAGTTTTAACGCATCACGTTTAATAATTTCGCACTTGTAACGTTCAATACATCTCGGGTTCACCTCCGACCAGCTCAGCTATGAAATATTTATTAGTATTTTTTATTTCCGTTATATCCTTGTCACTCCATGCGCAGTTCGACCCGTTAAAGGTTAATAAAAAAGCGGCGCAGCAATATTCGAAAGCCCTCGAACTGGCGCAGAACGGGGAATTTCGTCAAAGCATCAGGATCTTGCAGGATGCGGTAAAAACGGCGCCCTCATTTGAGGATGCCTGGCTATCGATCGGCGGCATGTACGGGGAACTCAAAAATTATGACTCCGCTATTATCAATTATGAACAGGCACGCGCAATTGACCCAGCATATTTTAAAGATTACAACCTCCCCTACTCTATTAACCTCGCCGGAAAAGGGCAGTTCGACAGGGCACTGACAGCCGTAAATGAATTCCTGTCGATAACAAACCTGAATGAAACCAGCCGAAAAGCCGGTGAATACCGCAAACGTTCTTACAACTTCGCGATCGATTTTGCCAAAACGCGTGGCACGGAGGCCTATGTGTTTGAACCGGTAAATTTAGGCGATAGCGTAAACACCAAAGATTCCGAGTACTACCCAACCATTACCATCGATGGCAAACAACTCGTTTTTACCCGCCGGGTTGGTAATTTCAATGAAGATTTCTACGGCGCGGCATGGCAAAACGCCGCCTGGAGAAAATCGAAAGGGTTACCCGGCAGCATCAATACCGCCCGTAACGAAGGCGCACAAAATATTTCACAGGATGGACAATGGCTGATATTCACAGGCTGTAATTTCCCTGATGGATTTGGCAGCTGCGATCTGTATATTTCATACCTCTCGAGCACTGGTGAATGGAGCACCCCTGAAAACCTCGGTGAACGCATCAACTCAGAATCCTGGGACTCGGCGCCCAGTCTTTCGCCCGACAAACGGGACCTGTATTTTGCCAGCCGACGGCCAGGCGGTTACGGTGGCAGCGATATCTATGTGAGTCATCGCCTGCCCAACGGCAAGTGGAGTGAAGCGGAAAATGCCGGTGCGGAAATCAACACCGCAGGCGATGAGAGCTGCCCGTTCATCCATGCAGATAACCATACCCTGTATTTCACTTCGAATGGGCACACCGGGTATGGTGGAGATGATCTTTTTCTCGCACACAAAGGCCCTAAAGGTGTTTGGAGCGCAGCGCAAAACCTCGGTTACCCCATTAACACCATCGAAAATGAAGGCAGCCTGGTGGTAAGCGCCGATGGCAAAACTGCCTACTACGCCAGCGACCGCAACGATACCCGCGGCGGCCTCGACTTATATACCTTTGACTTACGCAGCGAGATGCGCCCGGTAAGAACGTTGTGGGTGAAAGGAAAAGTGTTTGATAAAAAAACAAACAAAGGACTTCCATCTGCCGTTGAACTGACGGATCTTCAAAGCAAGGAAATTATCAGCCGCGTGCAGACAGATGAAACCGGCAATTATTTAATTACGCTACCGGTGGGTCGCGACTACGCGTTCAACGTAAAACGCGCGCGCTACCTGTTTTTCTCTGAAAATTTTTCACTGGGCCAGAAAAATCCCGACTCGACGTATAACATCGACATCCCCCTGCAACCGATCGAGGCCAACGCTTCCGTCGTACTAAAAAATATTTTTTTCGATGTCAACAAGTCGGAATTAAAACCCGGGTCCCAGGTGGAACTTGAAACGATCGTGCAACTATTAAAAGAAAACGCTGCCCTGAAGATCCAGATCAATGGACATACCGATAATGTGGGCACCACCGCCGACAATTTAAAACTTTCCAAAGACCGTGCACAGTCCGTGGTTAAATACCTCACAGCTCATGCCATTGACCCCATGCGTCTTTCGTTTAAGGGTAACGGTGACACACAACCGGTTGCCGACAATGCCACCGATGAAGGCAGGGCGAAGAACCGGCGGACGGAGCTTAAGGTGGTGGCGAATTAGGGGGATGACATTGTTCCGTGAGTACTTTTTCAAAAAATAAAATATCCAACGCTCAATATTCAACGCTCAATTTTCAATATTCAATAAGGAATTTGTGCACTGCAAAATACATTAAACTTCTTCGATTGAACATTGAGTATTGAGCATTGAATATTGAATATTTTCTCAAACTAAACGATATTGAGTAACTATTGAATAGACGTTGAATATCGAGTACGTTCTTCCGCTTAAAAAGGGTTCTTTCCCCTTTTTTCACCAAAAGGCCGCATCCTACATTTGAATAAATGTTACCGATGCCCCCCACGCTTGTTTACCAGATTGCGCTCACCCTTGTACCAAATATCGGTGCCGTACATGCACGTAATTTACTCAGCCAGTTCGGTGAGCCGGCTTCTATCTTCAGGGCGAAAAAATCAGCACTCGAACGAACCGAGGGCATCGGTTCCATACGGGCTGCCAGCATCAAATCCTTTTCAAACTATAAAAGGGCAGAAGATGAAGTACGGTTTATTGAAAAATACGCCATCCGCCCGCTGTTTATGACCGATGATCAGTACCCCAAACGTTTTCTCAATTGTTACGATCCGCCGATCTTGTTATACTTCAAAGGCAGCGCAGATCTGAACCATGCTAAAATTTTGGCCATCGTCGGTACCCGCACGAATTCCGAATATGGAAAACATTTTACGGAAAACCTGGTACGCGATCTTGAAGCGCAGGATATATTGATCATCAGCGGCCTTGCGTTTGGCATTGATGCGATTGCACACAAGGCTGCGCTGAAACACAATTTGTCAACGATCGGTGTGGTTGGACATGGACTGGATACCATTTACCCGTCGTTGCATAAATCCCTGGCTAAAGAGATGATCGCAAACGGGGGCATTCTCACGGAATTCATGAGCGGCACTAAACCGGATAAACACAACTTCCCCATTCGCAACCGTATTGTGGCCGCGCTTTGCGACGCGACCGTCGTGATAGAAACCAGCCTGAAAGGCGGCAGTATGATTACGGCGGAAATGGCCAATGGTTATAACCGCGATGTATTTGCTGTTCCTGGCAAGACGACAGACGCACGGAGCGCCGGTTGTAATTACCTCATCAAATCAAATAAGGCCATCCTGGTGACCGATGCCGCGCAGGTGCTGGAAACCATGAGCTGGGAGCCAGCAAAAAAGAAATCACCGCGTATGCAACGGACACTTTTCATTACGTTGAGCGGTGACGAACAGAAAATTCTTGACTTGTTCCGTGAGCGGGAGCTGGTTCCGATCGACCATATTCACACCACCACCGACTTAAGCAGCAGCGCCATTGCAGCTGCTATTCTAAGCATGGAATTCCAGGGACTTATTATGGCGTTGCCCGGTAAGGTCTTTAAATTACTGTAAAGACCGGACAAATTATAAGACGGTCAGAACAAAAAACAGATAAGTAACTAGCGAAAAAAAGTGGCCCGTGGTTCGGACAATGCTGGGCAGGAAACGTATCTTGGCAATAAACCAGCACCTGCATGAACCGCATCGATCGACTTTTCGCAATACTCACCTGCCTGCAGTCAAAAAAATACGTCCCGGCAGAACAGCTTTCTGAAAAGTTTCAGATCAGCGTGCGAACCGTTTACCGCGACGTAAAGGCGTTGTGCGAAGCGGGTATCCCGATCAGTTTTGAACAGTACAAAGGTTATTTCGTGGTTCAGGGTTATTTCTTACCCCCGATTTCTTTTACATCGGACGAGGCAAATGCCCTCTTGCTGATCGAAACAATCGTCGGCGCCTTTGCGGATAAATCGATCAAGCTTCATTATTCGAGTGTTATGAACAAGGTACAAGCCGTTCTAAAAACCTCGCAGAAAGAAAATATAGCCGGCTTAAGTAACAACATCAAGTTACAGGTTCCGGAATGTTTCCGGTACGATTTCGATTACCTGTCACTCATACAGCAATCCATCGTGTCAAAAAAGATCCTGGAGATTGAGTACAAAAACAACCTGCAGGAAACGAATAAGCGCCTCGTTGAACCCATCGGCTTGATTTTCTATGCGTTGAACTGGCACCTGATCGCCTGGTGTCACCTGCGCAATGAGTACCATGATTTTAAAGTACCCCGTATCATCCGCCTCCGGCTCGAAGAGACTCCGTTCAAAAAATCAGATCACATCGAATTGAATGATTACCTCAGCCGCCTGCCGGTAACTTACTAAAAGCGACTGCCATAGGGTTGTCAGTCAGAGATAGGTTATTTGTAGAAACAAACCCACTAATCATGATATCAATGATCCCTTTATTCTTGCAGGAAATAGATCAGGAAGCGGTAACAACGCGTAAAATGCTGGAACGGGTACCCGCCGACAAATTTGACTGGCAACCCCATCCAAAAAGCATGACCCTTAAACAATTGTCAACGCACATCGCCGAACTGCCGTCCTGGCCTGCGATGGCTGTAAATTCCACCGAACTTGACTTCGCGAGCGCTCCCTACGAAGCCGTGCCGTTAACAGATACTAAAGGTCTCCTTGAACTCTTCGAAAAATCATTGGCACAAGGCCGCGGAGCACTTGAAAAAGCCGACGAGTCAAAACTCGATGAAGAGTGGCTGCTGCGCAATGGCGAGCAGATCCTCGCCACCATGACAAAAGCATCCATGATACGCATCTCCATCAGCCAAACCATTCACCACCGTGCCCAGTTAGGTGTATACCTCCGCCTGCTCAACATCCCGATCCCTGGCAGTTACGGGCCGAGCGCAGATGACCAGAATTTTCAGTGATGAGCTATCAGCTATCAGCTATCAGGTATGAGCTATCAGTTTTAGCAAATTAACTATCAGTGTTGAGTAAATTTAGCGTTCCGCAACTACAATTTAATAGTTGCGAA
>JBBSSY010000022.1:0-13451 GCA_038241595.1 Chitinophagales bacterium
ACCAATGCTCATGCATCCGCATCCACCTGCACGCCGTCGCGCTTCTCTATCCTTACGGGACGGTATGCCTGGCGCAAACAGGGCACCGGCATCGCACCGGGCGACGCGGCGCTCCTCATACCCACCGATATTACCACCATGCCAGGCATGCTGCAAAACGCCGGTTACAAAACGGCTGCAGTCGGTAAATGGCACTTGGGCCTTGGGCCCGCAGGCGGCCCCGACTGGAACAAAGACATCACACCCGGCCCGCTTGAAATCGGCTTTAACTATTGCTTCCTCATGCCGGCAACCGCCGACCGCGTGCCATGTGTTTACCTGGAAAACCACCGCATCGTGGACCTCGATCCCGCCGATCCCATCCTGGTCAGCTATAAAGAAAAAATTGGCAACGAACCCACCGGCAAGGAGAATCCCGACCAGCTAAAAATGAAACCGTCTCACGGTCATGATGCCACGATCATAAACGGCATCAGCCGCATCGGCTGGATGAGTGGTGGAACAAAAGCACGGTGGATCGATGAAGACCTGGCAGATGTGCTCACTAACCGGGCGACCAATTTTATCAAAAAGGAATCCGGTAACCCGTTTTTTCTTTACTTCGCCACGCATGATATCCATGTGCCACGGGTACCCAATTCCAGGTTCGTGGGCAAGAGCGGTATGGGCGCACGCGGCGATGCCATCCTGCAACTCGACTGGACCGTGGGTGAGGTGATGAGAACGCTGGACAGCCTGAAACTGGCCTCGAATACCATCGTATTATTTACCAGCGACAACGGACCGGTGATTGATGACGGTTACCAGGACGAGGCGGTGGCTAAACTCAATGGACATACGCCTTCCGGCCCGTTACGGGGTGGCAAATACAGCGCCTTCGACGCGGGTACGCGCGTTCCGCTGATCATCCGCTGGCCTGGCAAGATACAGCCTGGTACAGTAAGTAATGCGCTGGTGAGCCAGCTTGACTTCTTTGCATCTTTCGCAAAACTTACCGGCCAGGAAATTACCGGAAACGACGCGCCAGACAGTTACAATGCGCTGGACGTGCTGACCGGTAAATCCAAAACAAACCGCCGTTTCGTTGTGGAACAGGCCGTGAACAACACCCTGTCTATTATCAAAGGCGACTGGAAATACATCGAACCAAGTGACGGCCCGAAAATTTTGAAAGCGACGAACATCGAAACGGGTAATAACTCCGAACCGCAATTGTATAATTTAAAAACAGACCTGGGTGAGCAAAAAAACCTGGCTGCTGCCAATCCAAAGGTTGTCAGCGAAATGGCCGCCTTTTTAAAATCTGTACGGGAAAATGGAAGTCCGAAGTAACAGAAACCAGTAAACGCAATGTATTAAACCTGCCAGATTATACTTGAACATGATTGCTGCTACAAAAAACATTCTTGTCGCATTAGCATGGGTTGCCGTTGTTTTTCCAGGCCCAGTTGTCTAGGCGCAAACAAACAAACCGGCTTCCAGGCCGAACGTTATTTACATCTTCGCCGATGACATGGGATACGGCGAACTGGGTTGCTACGGCCAGCGAAAAATTCTAACACCCAATATCGACCGGCTCGCCAGCCAGGGCATAAAATTTACGCAACATTATGTGGGCGCACCGGTTTGTGCCGCCTCCCGCTGCAACCTCCTTACCGGCCGCAACGCCGGGCACGCCTATGTGCGCGGCAATGTCGGCCTGTTGCCTTACAAGGAGAATGTCAACGAACCCGGTTCATTTCCGATCCCGGACAATACGCCAACACTGGGTGAATTGTTTAAAAACGCAGGTTACGCCACGGGCGCAATTGGGAAATGGGGCCTTGGTAATTTCGACAACGGTGGAGACCCGCAGAAACACGGCTTCGACTTTTTCAACGGGTATTATGACCAGCGTCATGCGCACAATTATTACACAACACACTTGTACACCAACCGGCATTGGGATTCGCTGAATAACCCGCCGATCAACGTGCACCCGGCTTTGAAAGGAGTAACCGTAACGGCCGCAGATGTTGAAACATATAAGGGCCGCGATTATTCCATCGATCGAATGACTACCCACGCACTGGACTTCATCAACGCCAATAAAGACAAACCATTCTTCCTCTATCTACCGTACACCTTACCTCATGCGGCCCTGCAAGTACCGGAAGCGGAGATCGAGCGTTACAAAAAGATACTTGACGAGAAACCCAACCTGCTCGTAACCGGTTATGTGCCCACGTTTTACCCGTTGTCGACCTACGCAGCCATGATCTCTTACCTCGACAAGCAGGTAGGTATGGTCGAAGCGCTGGTGAAAAAACTGGGGCTCGATAACAATACCATCGTAATATTTTGCAGCGACAACGGGCCCGCGACATCACTCGGCCCGAACAACACATTTTTCAACAGTTCGGGCGGTTTGCGCGGACGCAAACTGGATTTGTACGAAGGCGGCATCCGCGAACCGTTTATTGTAAAATGGCCGGGTAAAGTACAGGCCGGAAAAGTAAGTCCGCTTGTATCGGCCACCTACGATATGATGGAAACTTTCGCCGAGCTGCTGGGTGTGAAGGCGCCCGTTAACGATGGCATTTCCATCTTGCCGACAATACTCGGGAATGATGCAAAGCAACGTAAACGGGAATACCTGTATTGGGAGTACCCCGACAAAGGCGGCCAGCTGGCGGTGCGTCTGGGCGACTGGAAAGGCGTAAAAACCGGTCTGAACAAGAATCCGGCGGCCCCCTGGCAGATATTCAACCTGTCATCAGACGAACAGGAAAAGAACAACCTGGCGGCTCAGCATCCTGAACTGGCAGCGCAGTTCGACGATATTGTCAAAAAAGAACACACCACTCCGCCGCGTCCGGAATGGGATCTGTTCAATCCCAACAGGCCACCTTCGAAGGATAACGCCGAATAGGAAAGTTTGTAGTTTATGGTTTATCGTTTGTAGTTGTTTTAAGGCTAATCGCTGCGCCATGATACCGCGGTTGGCAGGGGAATAGTTTGTAGTTTATGGTTTATAGTTTGTAGTTTTTTTGCTAATCGCTCCCGCATGTTTATCGTTTGTAGTGTATAGTTTTTTTCAAAGTTTAATCCTTTGCCATGAGACGTCGATTGCCAGTTTATATTATTCCTTTTTGTTGTTGCGTATTTTTGGTACCGATCGGTTTGTTCGCGCAGAAAGTGGCGCTTAATCCCAAAGAACGCCCCAATATCGTATGGGTAATTACAGAGGACATCTGCCCCGAACTTGGTTGTTACAATTACCCGCTGGTGCAAACGCCGAACCTGGATGCCTTTGCCCGGCAGGGTGTGCGGTACACCCGTGCCTTCACTACCGCGCCGGTATGCTCGGCGAGTAGGTCTGCCATGATTACAGCGATGTACCAGACAAGCATCGGCGCGCAAAACCACCGCAGCCATCGTGCCGATGGGTTTAAACTGCCGGCACCCGTGAAACCCATTACCGAATACTTCCGGCAGGCGGGCTATTATACGTCGAATGGTGTGCTCAACGCAAAAGGAATTTCGGGCAACGGTAAAACCGATTATAATTTCAACAGCGACACTAAAATATTTGACGGCGCCGATTGGAGTATGCGCAAGCCGGGACAGCCGTTTTTTGCAGAAGTGATGATCAACGTCACCCATCGTGGACCGGTATGGAAAGGAGCCGTGCAGAAACATGAACCGCAGATCGATCCGGCGAAGGTTAAACTGCCGGTATATTACCCGGATGTACCGGTTGCGCGGGAAGATTGGGCCACGTACCTCGAGTCGATCCAGTTGATGGATGCTTATTTTGGCAACCTGATGGAGATGTTAAAAACACAAGGTCTCGCGGAAAATACCGTCGTAGTTTTCCAGAGCGACCATGGCCGTTGTATGGTGCGTGACAAACAGTTCCTTTACGACGGTGGCCTGCACATCCCGTTGCTGATCCGCTGGCCTGGGCATCTTAAAGCCGGGCAGGTAAACGACGAACTCGTAAGTGCCATCGATATATCCACCACCCTACTTCACATTGCGGGCATTACGCTGCCAGGTTATATTGAGGGTCGTCCATTTATCGGGACTAACATCAAAAACCGCGAGTTCATTATCGCGGCGCGCGACCGCATGGATGAAACGGTGGATATGATGCGTTGCGTGCGTACCAGGCAGTTCAAATACATTAAAAATTATATGCCCGACCGGCCGTACATGCAATCCAACAAATACAAGGAAACAGAATACCCGGTATGGAATATAATGAAAGAAATGTATGCAGCCGGCACCCTCACGCCTGCGCAGGCAAAGTTTTGTGCACCGACCAAACCGGCGGAAGAACTGTATGACATCGTTGCGGACCCGGACGAACTCAACAACCTGGCCGGCGATAAGAAATATAAACAGCAGCTGGTAAAGATGGAAAACATCCTGGAAAACTGGATCAAAACAACCGGCGACAACGGCCAGCAACCTGAAAAACCGGAGAGCGTTTCCCAATAGGCGATGTTTCAGAAGCCTTTAGAAGTACTGCTCAATTTTGCGGATTTCTTCCTGAATTTCGTTTTGTTTGTGCTCACCGGTGGAAAGAAAGGAATTTTTCGTAGTGCTTAACTTGTCTTTCGTTTGCGTTAGATCCTCCGAAATTTGGCTGATCTCTTTTTTCAAAGTATTTATTTTCTCAGACAGCGCCTGCAATTGCTCCGCCTTCTGCTGGATAAGTTGCTCGCGTTGCTTTACCTCTTTCTGGTATTGTTGTGAATGTGCACCCTGGAATGCATTGAGGTCGCGCCCGACGATGTTATGATATTCATGGGCGGTATCTAACAGTTTTTGCCTGGTGAGACCAGTCCTTTTTAAAATGTTGAAAGCGGTGTTGTACCTTGTTTGTTCATCGGTGATATTATCGATATCGAGCTTGCTGTCTATAAATTCCTTAAAATCGGTTCCCTGGAACAACGGGTTGGTGGCATTGGCATCGTCTATCAGTTTTTCAAAATATTTCACATGTTCAGGAAGTAGGGAAGTAGCCCGTTGAGCCAGTGGTACAACGGGCGCCGAGACGGCAGGCGGTATCGCCGAGCTCGTAACCAGTGGATGCGTCAGATTTTCTCCCAAAGGTGCCGGGTCGTTTCGGACAACAAGTGGTTGCGATTTTACCACCGGTTCCGCAGTTTTATTCTTGTCAAATTCTACGAAAGGACTTAATATCTGCTTCAGTAAACTCATGAGTTATATTTTTAGAGTCCCGGATTTGCATGGTCCTGTTTTCAGGCGTTGCCTTTATTGGCGATGGTTACCATTGCTACCCTGCCGCCTTCTTCATCAGACAATAAAATTTTCTTGCCATCGGTAATTTCCATCATGGCGCCGATGGGAATCACTTTATCGTTGGTCAGGTCTTTCAGTGCTGCCAATTTTTGATTTACAAGTACCCATTTGTTCTTAAAGAAGGTAAAATAACCAACGGGCATTTTCTGTTCAGCAGTAAGCCGTTCATTTCTTATGGTATTCCTGTTTGTATGCCACTGAAATAAATACTGGTTGTTGTAAACCATCAGGCGGTGATTTTCAGGTTGCCATACCGTCGGTTTGAATTGGTAATAAAGATCAAGCACCGGCACGGTACCAGTTACTGATGTGCCGCAAAACGGACATTTGGGCGAAGCGGTATTGTCAAAAACAAACCATTGCTGATCGCATTTTTTATTGTTGCAGGGTTGCATAAGGTCCGTCGTTTTCAGCAAGGCCTGTTCCCAGGTGTCTGCATTTGGGCGAAGGTTGGGGTTGTGCAAACCGGTGATGAAAGCTTCGTCGAACAATTTTTTCAGGTATGGCCCCGTCACCGTGTATGGTATCTTCGAAGTATCGGCCCATGGCAGCGCCGACTTGGAAAGTTGCGCCAGTTTCGGCCGGTTGGAAGCATCGGTCGGATGTTCAATAAACAAGGCTTTTTCTCCCATACTCAACAGGTCATCCTGCTCGGTGTCAAGCGCATTCACCTTACCGCCTTTAAGCGGGTGCCGATACAACAGGTACATATAAATCATCACCGCCAACGCATGCAGGTCAGTGGTGCGATTGGCGTGTTTGCGGTTTGCATCCCGGAGGTCAAGGTGTTTCGTCGCCAACACTTCCGGCGCAATGAAATCAGCGGTACCAATGACATCAGGCGGAAACAGTCCGGGAACTACCAGGCCGTCAATATCGATGATGGTGGCCGCTTTACTTACCGGGTCGATGAGCACATTTTTGTAGGAAAGGTCAGAATGAGCGAGGCCGGCGGCATGTAATCGTTTTACGCCACGCGCAATTTTAACGTTAATCTGGAAGTAACTTAACCAGCTACCCAACTCGGAATCATCCAGACGGAGGGGGAACTGTTTGTTTCTGAATTTACCCGACGCAAACCACAAGCCTTGCTTTTCCTTCCCTTTGATACCGTCCCCCGTAGCATACCCCTTGGTGAAAAAAAAGGTTTTTTTATAAGCAGGTACTATCAAACCGATTAGTTTGCCTGCTTCAACCATATCGGTGGGCCAGCAATATAGATCCTTGTAATAATCGCCATACTCCCTGTTAAAAAAGCTGTCATAATATTGGGTTACAATTTTTCTCAACCTTTCCCTGGAATTATAATCCTGTGCATCCCGGTAAAAGGCTACAACATACGATTTGTCAGGCGAAAAATACACATCCTTCATACCGCCGCGCATCGGTTCTCCATTATCAACGTACGGGTAAATTTTCCCGATCGTTATCAGGGATGTTGCAAATTTTGTACTCATTCAGGACTAAGGATGAAAGGTGTTTTACAAGATTAAAAAACAATGGCCAAGGTTCGGTCGTCATGGTTTCCCTGACTCCAAAAATCTATCCAGGACGACAATTGATTCGTGATGTCCTTGTTATCCGCCGAGAATTCCACGCGTATTCCATCTTCATTTTTGCCATCCAGGTCGGCCAGAAATTCTTTCCACATTTTTATCCTGGGAAGATTTGCTTCAACTACGAATTTAGGATCGTAGATACCATCCGACATCATGACCAGGAAAGAAAAATCGGGAAGTAATTTGCAGGAGAAACGGCTCGCAAATTTCTCGTTTTGAAAAATCTCGGGCATGGTAATAAAACGGGTTCCGCCGCCGTACTCACCAACGTCAAGCCAGTTCAACAAGTGGACTTCTGAAAGGTCTTTACTCAGTACAGCCATCGGGCAATCACCCACGCTGAAAGACAGGAAGGCATACCCGGCATCAAATTTTTTAAAAAGGGTAAAAATTAAGGTGGAAGCGAGGTCTTTTACAGCGACTTGCGCCTCGGCGGCAAAGGCTTCCAATATTTTATGCACCCCAAACGCCGCTTTACCCAGCGTATCGTACATATAGAGATTCAATTTTTTTTGGGCCTCGTCTCCGCTGTTTTCCTGCAGGTGCAACAACTCTTCAAACGATGCCAGTTTTTCTGTCAGGGCATCCGCTGAAAAATAGTCAACCACAGCCTTACAGGCAATTGAAGAACCTTTCCTCGACAGTTTTGCGCTGCCTGCTCCGTCAGCCACTACCACAATGCTCCAATCGTTAAGTAAGTTTTTATATGCGAAGCCATCTTCCCGGAAAGATCCTATATTGGCGTGGGCACGCCCCCTTTTCGACGACACGAGTATGTGCCTGTCAGAAATCGGCGCAAATTCACTTACGTCGTCTTCTTTCCAGTACGGATCATTGCGGTCGCCCGGCAGGTTTTTCCATAATGATCTTGCATCGGGGTTTATAATCAATGAAATCGGTTTTTCGTGCGCCACAGCGTTGTCCGCTTCACCAGTCATTTTGAATTTTAAAATAATTGTGAAGTCACCGCCCCGGACCGGAATGCCCGTAATTTGTTTTGTTTTGTCATCGTACATCAATCCAACCTCTGCAAGGCCCACGATTTCATAATCTGCGATATCGTGCCATTTGAATTTGACAGGGTCAAAGCGGGCTTCGTAGGGTTTTCCCACTGTGGCATTTAAGATACGAACAGGTTGCTGGATGATGTCGGCGACCCTGTTTTCCAGATTCCATTTGCCCATGAGCAGGTTTTGATTGTCAACGATTCTGCTTATTGCCTCCATGTTTTCGATCTCTGTTACGAACCGGTCGAGTAAAGCTGCCCGATTTTTAGGGACAGGTACCTGGTTGTTTGCAAAAAGCACTTGAATGAAATTCCTTGCATCAAACATTGTTGCCAAAATTATTTACCACGGACCACTGAGTTTTTTCCGGTTGCGGATTACTTTGCCTTCAAACAGGCTTGCTACATGCTGGCGCCAGGCTGCCAGTGATTCGACGCCTATACCACGATATTCAGTTCAGCGGGCGGTGGCGGCAGTTCACTTAAACCCGTCACTTCTTTGCCGGCCTCTTCAACCCTCGTAGACGTTATGCCGATAGATGCACTCACCCAGGTGAAGAATTTTGCGATGCTCTGGCTGTCGGCCGTATCGAGGCTTACAACGTTATCAGTGATCTGTTTTAGCAGGTTGGCATCGGCGCTGCTGCCGGCTGCACAGGCAACGGTATAGGCTGTTTTGCGCTTTTTAAATTCTTCCAGGCCTTTGTGCCAGTCATCGGTGGGAATTCCGTCTGTCATGATAAAAACAAGCGGTTTCCAGTCGCCTTTTTGTTCGGCAGTGGTTTTGGCAACTTCCGTGTCTATACAGGTAGCAACTACTTGTAATGCATCCCCAAGTGCCGTAGTTCCCGAGGCCTTGATGTCCACCATTTGAAATGACGCCAGGTCAGTCAGCGGTACCACCTGTTTGGCAGTGCTGTCGAAGGTGATCACACTAATGAATGCCGTCTCGATCGCCTGCGGATTTTGGCGCAGTGAACTGATCATCACTTGAACACCGTTTTTTACGGCTTCAATGGGTTCCCCGGTCATGGAACCTGAGGTGTCTAACAATAAGTATACAGGTAGTCGTCTCATTGGTTAAATGCTTTAATTAAGTTTTTTAATGATTTCTTGCCACTTTCGAACCACACGGCCTACGTAATAGGTTGTTTCCGTTTACGGGTTTCATGAGGGAAGTGCAAATCCTGCGCCGGTATCGCCGGGCAGGCGTATGAATCGAATTAGATTGTGGACCGGGTAGTCAAAGTGCTACGATTGCTGCACCACTTCCTGGAAGAAGGAGAATTTATCTACATAATATCGCCAGCAAGGGAAACGGGTTTTAAGAGGCCCATAAATCCAGGCCATGTGTATTTCGTATATTACCACTTAAACTTGATAGTTATGTCAGTACGTTACGCCTTATTGGTCCGGGTTGAAGCGAAAGCTGGAAAGGAAGAAGCGGTTGAAGACTTTTTAAAAAGCGCGCTGGCGCTCGCAGAGGCAGAAAAAGATACCGTGTCATGGTACGCGTTAAAAATTGGCCCTTCTACGTTTGGTATTTTTGATACGTTTTACGAAGAGGCCGGCCGGGAGGCGCATTTATCCGGCAAAATTGCAGCCGCGCTGATGGAGAATGCGGCCGAATTGTTGTCGCAACCACCCGTCATTGAGAAAGTGGATTTGCTGGCGGTGAAATAAGCACACGGCGTTACAACCTGACTGATTTCCTTGCCGATTTCAGGGTGCGTTAAAATTTTAATTGTTTGCAACGATTAGCCCCCTTATGGCCGTCAACATAGGTAAAAATTCATCGGCCCTTGTATTACCTGCCGACCCAGCCTCTGACTTTAGCATGCCTTATTCATAACTATCGGTCGGTACTGAGCCGATCCCCTGTAAATTGCTGTAAATAAATTTCAACTGGCTGTTTCTTATAAAAAGTTCCGATAACGTTCTCGCTGTTTTATTCCCGCCAATTATTAAGTATACTTATTTTACGTGTATGATCCAGACAGGATCATCGTAAATTGATTATCACATCCCTTTTTTCAGCGTGATAGAATGCATCAAAACAAATTGTTTATGAGAAACCAATTACCCGATTTTTTAGAAGGAGTAAAAAAGAAAAGCAACCAGGCAATGCGGTGGAGAATACCGGGAATGGTGCTCGCCGTACTGGTGTTCCTATTGCCTTTGACCATCAAGGCACAGGTATCGGGGGCGATCACGGGCACCGTGCGTGACAGCCTCACAGGCTCGAAACTGCCGGGGGTAAGTGTGGTCGTCAATGGCTCCACCCGCGGCGTTTCTACGGCCGAAAATGGCAGGTTTACCATCCAGGCGCAAAAGGGAGACGCGCTATCTGTTTCACTGGTAAGCTATGAAACGAAAACGATCATTGTTGGCGATAACAAATCGATCAATATCGTTCTAACAAGCAACGCAGCTGCACTGGATGATGCCGTCGTCATTGGGTATGGAAGGCAGAAAAAAGCCACATTGACCGGTTCAGTGGCCAGCATTTCCAATAAACAACTGAAGCACAGTCCTACGCTTAATATCAGTAATGCGCTGGCAGGGCAGCTCCCTGGCGTGATTACCTCCAACCGGTCGGGCGAGCCTGGAAAAGACAATTCGACGATTCTCATTCGTGGCAGAAGCACAACGGGTGATAATAGTCCGTTGGTCGTGGTTGATGGCGTCCAGGGCGTTACCGGGTGGGAGCGAATCAACGCCAATGACATCGAATCTATCTCGGTATTGAAAGACGCCTCCGCAGCGATCTACGGTGCGCGTGCCGCGAATGGCGTTATTCTTATCACGACTAAAAGAGGCAGTACCGGTAAACCTACGATCAGCTACACCTTTAACCAGGGACTTAGCCAGCCTACGAGGGTACCCAAAATGGCCAGTTCCGCGGTTTTTGGGGAATTCGTAAACGAATTGCTCGCCAAGGACCTGCAACCTGCGCGGTGGACGCCCGAAGAGTTGCAAAAGTTTGCGGATGGCAGCGATCCGATCAATTATCCAAGTGTAAACTGGTACAAAGAAATACTGAAACCCAATACCTTCCAGAGCCAGCATAACCTGGCATTACGAGGAGGCAGTGAATTTGTAAAATATTCACTGTCGGGGTCTTACTCAAACCAGGACGGCATCTTTAAAAAAGGCAGCACCAATTTTAAATCCTATACACTTCGATCCAACATTGATGCACAGGTTAATAAAAATATTAAAGTTGCGCTCGATGTGAATGCAGGGATGGACGATGGCAATTATCCCAATTCAAGTACCACCAATACTTTCGGCCGCATGCTGGTTGTTCCCTGGATTCCTGTGTACTGGCCAAACGGCTTTCCTTCTGCGGGTATTGAACGTGGCGACAACCCGGCCGTGATGGTTACCGACATAACTGGAAATATCAATGATAATACGCAGCGATTCCAGGCTAAAGCATCATTTGACGTAAACCTTCCGGTTGTGACCGGTTTAGGAGTGGATGGATACTTTGCCTATACCAACGACAATAATTTCGTGAAAAACTTCCAAAAGCCCTGGACAGTATATGACTATAATACCGCAACGAAAAAGTACATCCCGATTGGCGGTGGGGGTATTCTGAACCCGCAATTGAGAGAATCAGTTGCCAGGAACAGACGCTCGCTGATAAACTTAAGAATAAAATATGAAAGACGTTTCGCAGAACATCATGTTAACACATTTGTAGCCGTTGAACAGGAGCAAGGTCTAAACAATACCTCCTCTGCCTTCAGGCGAAACTTTATATCCCCCTCCATCGATCAGCTGTTTGCCGGCAGCCTGGCGGGGCAGGAGGCAACGGGCTCGGCGTTTGAAACCGGACGCAAAAACATGTTTGGCCGGTTCGGCTATGGTTATAGAGATAAATACCTGGTTGATTTCAATTTCCGGTATGACGGGTCTTCCATCTTTCCAAAAGGAAACCAATTTGGTTTCTTTCCGGGAGTGGCTGTGGCCTGGAGGATGACGGAGGAACCTTTTTTAAAGAACAAAGTAAGTTTCCTGGATGATTTAAAATTACGCGCCTCCTATGGAAAAATCGGCAACGACCGGGTGGCTGGTTTTCAGTTTCTTCAGGGGTATAATCTCGGCGCACAAGGTTACAGCTTTGGAATGACGCCTACTCAAACGCTGGGGCTCGTGGCCGGCGTGAGCCCGAATCCAAACATAACCTGGGAAGTGTTAAAAACCACCAACCTGGCCATGGATGCCGCCCTCCTGCATGGTTTGCTTGGCCTGACGGTGGAATTATTCAGGCAGGAGCGATCCAACATCCTGGCGACCCGAGACCTGGCTGTTCCTGCTTATACCGGGCTGCGGCTGCCCAGCGAAAACATCGGTGTCGTGCAGAATAAAGGAATCGAGCTGGAGTTGTCGCACAAAAACACATGGAATAAATTCACTTACCGGGTAAGTGCCAATTTTGCTTATGCAAAAAGTAAAATTATATATATCAGCGAAGCATCCAATGTGCCCACCTGGCAAAAAGCAGAGGGCCATTCGATCGGTGCGGTAAATTATTACAAGGCCCTTGGAATCATCCGTACGAAAACCGAACTGGATGCCATCCCGAAAGTACTGGGTACCAAGATCGGCGATCTGAAGTACGAGGATGTAAACGGCGATGGCATGATCACCTTTTTGGACCAGGTGCGGCTCGATCGGACGAATACCCCCCAGATGACGTTCGGCCTTAATTTTTCCGTTGAGTACAATAATTTCTCCTTATTCGCCAATTTTGCCGGTCAGGGTCGTGCCTGGCAGTATTACCATGAGAATGGACGGTTGGCCGTCAACACCCGCGAGGAATTATTGTTGAACCGTTACCGACCCGGCAGCATGGATTCCAAATATCCCATCCTGCCACTGCTGGATACGAGAACGGACGTGAGTGGGTTGAGTTCTACGTTCTGGTTAAGAGACGCCTCCTTTTTGCGCTTAAAAACCATGGAGCTGGGCTATTCACTGCCACGGAACCTGCTCTCGAGAGTAAGGATCGGTGACCTGCGCGTTTACCTCAATGGCAATAACCTGTTGACCTTCGACAAGTTAAAAATCTATGATCCGGAAGGCGGTGACGAACGCGGAAATTTTTATCCGCAAAGCAAAATTTACAACCTGGGCTTTAACCTCACTTTTTAACCTTCAGCTATGAAAAATTTAAATAAACACGTTTATTGCAACGCCGGACGGCTGTTCTTTTACGCAATTGGTGTGAGTTGTATCCTGCTGACCGCATCCTGCAAGAAGAATGTGCTCGATACACAACCGCTCGATTCCTATTCGGAAGAACTCGTGTGGAAAGATGGTAACCTGATTGAAACATTTGTCAATAATACCTACCGGGTGGTACCGCATGGATTTAATTATTCCATGACAAATTCGCTTTCTACGTTAACGGATGAAAACAATGGCCGGGCAAATTCCGCGGCAAATATCATCAATGCCGGGAATATAACAGCCGATGCGTTAAGTTCGCTCGATTACTGGAACGATCCCCAGCGCGGCTTCTATAAGGTAGTTACCCGAACGAATCTTTTTTTAAGCAA
>JBBSSY010000023.1:0-13338 GCA_038241595.1 Chitinophagales bacterium
AATATTGGGCTTGTAGTAAAGAATGTAGTCTGCCCTTTTTCGTTTTCCGCGGGCGGTTAGTTTACCACGAACGAAGATTTTGCCATCAGTAAAGGAAACTTCTTCCAATACCTGGGTATCAATGTTCCACCCGGCAGCCAAGATAGCGGGAGTAATGAACTTGGTACAAATGTCGCGTTCAGAAAGGTTAGACTTAAGGTTGGGCAAGAAATAGATCCTTTGTAAATAAATATAGAACAATTTCCCAAGTGTGCCATGCAAAAAACTTCGATTACTCAAGCTAACAGAAGACTTCAGGAATATTGTAGCGTTTCGGCTGACTGCGATTTCAAAAATCGACTAAGTTTATAACTTAATCTGAACGCTATATCGAACCGAAGGAATAAAAAAAATATTAAAAATAAGCAGGTATCAAATTTTTGAAATAAGATAAAAAAGCAGTTATGAATATTCTTCATAACTGCTTCATTATCGGGTGACCCCGGAGTGGCTCGAACACTCGACCCGCTGATTAAGAGTCAGCTGCTCTACCAACTGAGCTACGAAGTCTTTTCGAGCTGCAAATATAAAAGAAACAGTTTACAGTTTCCAGTTGGCAGTAGTTGACAACTGAAAACTGCAAACTGTAAAATGTAAACTGTAAACTGACCCTACGCCCCTCCGTTGATCAAATCATACAATTCATCCAGTTTAGGGGTAAGAATAATTTCCGTCCGGCGGTTCTTCGCGCGTCCTTCCGGTGTGGCATTGCTTTCTAGCGGATCATAAGAACTGTGACCAGAGGCGATTACCCGGGTTGGGTCTACCTGGTAATCATTTGTCAGGATACGCACGATGGAAGTAGCACGCGCGGTACTGAGTGCCCAGTTGTCCTGGAAAACCCGGCGTATCGGCAGGGAGTCGGTATGGCCCTCGATGGTTACATTGATGTCGGGATTGGTATTTAATACTTCTGCCAGCTTGCCCAATGCTTCCTTGCCTTTGGGATTGACCGCGGCACTGCCGGATGGGAATAGCAGGCTTTCCTGCAGGCTGACGTAGACCTTACCATTTTTCACCGCGACCGTCAGCTCGTTTGAACTGAATTTAACGAGCGCATCGGCCATCTTCTGGCGCAATGCATCGGCATTTTTCTTTTGCTGTTCCAGCAAACCCTGTAACGCTTCCAGTTTCTGCTGCTGGGTGGCCAGTTCTTCCTTGCTTTTGTTCAGGAGGGACTGCTGGCTGGCGATTTTGCCGGCCGCGGTCTTGTTGGTTGCATCCAGCTGGTCTTTTAAACCGTTAAGATTTTGCTGGAGTTCAGCGCTCTTGCTGTTGAGGTCGGCAATGCTTCTCTCGAGCTGGATCACTTTGTTGGCCAGTCGGTTGCTGTCGGTACGGGCGCTTTGCAACGCCAGTTGTGACGCAACGAATTTCTTTTTAGCTACGCAGCTTACCAGCGTATAAGGAACTGCAATGGCAAGCAGTACATATAAAAACAAGTTTTTTCTCATGGAGACTTTTATTGGTTTTTTAATCTGGTAAATTTAAGCAGGATTCGCGGGATTCGGCGAATTCGGAACATTAAATATAGGAGGAAGAAGGTGATTTGTTATTATGGGTGATTTGAAGAGGTGAGCGAGCAATGAGTTTTTGCTTGAAGGGGGGGTGAATGATTAGATGATGAACTATGATTGTGCTTCGGTGCCTGTCAGCTTCGCCCATTGGCATCATTTTTTGTCTTGAAGGGTGATTTGAATGATTAGATGATGGACTATGATACCCTATCGTACATAACACCACGAGGGACGGGATAAATTAATTTAAGTGGCCGAGCAATTTCTTGTTTTTCTTTAAGAGTGATTTGAATGATTAGATGATGGACTATGATTCCCTATCGTAACATCGCACCACGAGGGACGGGATAAATTAATTTATCTGGCCGAGCAATTTCTTGTTTGTCTTGAACTGTGATTTGAATGATTAATTGATGGCTATGACTGCGCTCCGATCTTTTGTAGTTCGGTGGCGCGATGTTATGATAATGGAATCATAGTCCATCAACTAATCATTCAAATCACAGTTCAAGACAATTTCCATCAGCCAATGAGCAAATCGACAAGCGCCGAATCGCAATCACAGTCCATCATCTAATCATTCAAATCACGGAGAAAAAATCATAATCAATCATTAATCACCGGTCATAGCCCTCAACGATCATCACCGCACCACTTCAAACTGCTTACTCAACGCAAAATCATCCCCCACCACCCTTAACAGGTAGAAACCGCTTTTTAAAGAGGACGTGTTCACCTGCACCTTATCCGCACCGGGGGCCAGCGGGATATCCTTTAAAACGATGCCGTTTATTGTCTGAACCTGTACATGCAAACCAGCCGTCTTCGCCGGCAAATCCAACTGAACTTGCATGATATTTCTCGCAGGATTCGGGCTCAACTGCCATTTTATCCGAACAGGGTATTTTACCATGATCACGGCCGGATGGGAACTGGTACCGTCGGTGTCGGTCTGGCGGATGCGGTAATAGTTTTTACCGGGCAACGGGTTCTTATCGGCGAAGAAATAACGTCCATTATTTTTTAAGCCATTGGTTGGCATCTTGCCAATTTTATCAAACACAATCCCGGTCGCGGATCTTTCTACTTCGAACAGGTCCGTTTCTCCCGCTACAGTCACCCATTGCAGGTCGATCCGATCGTCGACAGAATTGCCTTTAAAAGAATTGACCGCAACCGGCATAATTGCTTCATCGGAACGCATCAGCACGAGGCTGGCAAACGGGGAAAGCGTCACCGTGCCGGAATACTTTTTGTTCCGCGCATCGACATAATTGCCATCCAGCGCAATATTTTTAGCTGCTGTGGAACCGTTGTATTCGAAGCGAAAAAAATTATCCAGGTCGGTTTTTGTCACCGTGGCCTCCTTCAGGTCAGTATTATCAAACCAGCTGATAAAGTCTTCATTTTCTTCCAGTTCAAAAACCAGGCTGGCGTTATTTTCCGTGACTGCCGGTGTAAACACCACCTCGTTTTCTTTCCGGCTGCTCGTGATCGACTGGTAACTTCTTGGCGTTAGATCCTGGTAGCCACCCCGGCTTTGCCGTAAAAAAACGCTGGTTTTTTTATTGGCAATACTGCTCAGGGAAGAATACTTCAGC
Source organism: Chitinophagales bacterium (assembly GCA_038241595.1). Lineage (GTDB taxonomy): Bacteria > Bacteroidota > Bacteroidia > Chitinophagales > Chitinophagaceae > JADCRZ01. Next base: position 3,158 of record JBBSSY010000023.1, read on the forward strand.
ACATAAGGCTGCCCCGCACTTACTGCCCCGATGTCGATGATTACATAGGAGGAACTGGATGATCCAGGCGTGGACGCCTGGTACGTGTATTGCAGGCTGCCACCATCCAGCTTGCCGCCGCTGTTCCAGGAGGTATTACAGTTACCTGTAGACGAATAACAATAGAGCCCCGAGATGTATTCGCCGAAGTTACCATTGGTAAATTTAGTGGGGCTGGATCCACTGTTCGTTTGGTACTCAGGAATTAATACCGGACTGGTTCCCGACGCGTCGTCAAATTGATAACGGGCCGTCCACCCCGGCAGGTTCAACGTCTGGCCAATGATCTGGCCAGATATGCCGTAAGACGTAAAGATCGGGTATCCTTCATCAACCGGCCGGCAATAATAGTTGCCATTGATGTTTCCAAAACTGGCGATGTCATTCAACGTACTCTCTACTTTCGACACGTACTGCGCGGGTGTTTTAGCGAAGAAAATATTGTTGTAAATAAAATTATTTCTTACCGGGGCATTGCCGGCCTCATCCTGCCTGATCTGTAGCTGCAATCCATTGTTGAAAAACGTATTGTTCTCCAGGTGCAGTTCATGACTATTGTGGATATAGATGCCGCTGAGCGCGCAATTTGCCACGGTGTTGCCATTAATGGTTACGTTGCTGGTATTGTCATCCAGGTATATACCGCTTGCCGCGTGGTAGTCCGGGTCGCTGGTTCCATCACCGGCGCCGTAGCCGTTTAATATGATGTTGTCTACAATCTGCTGATCGTGGAAGACGCGTTTTTCGGGATAGTTGTTCCAGGTATAAATGGCACCGCCATCATCTTTTACAAATGAAAAATGATTAATCACATTTTGCCGGATGATCGTTTGATCGCCGTTGAACGTAATGGGCACATAACCGGTCTGGTCGAAATAATTTAATTCGATGAGGTTGTTGCTGCCTTTCAGGATGATGGCTTCATACGAACCTTCGTTTTTGCCCATACCCGCAAACATCCCGGTATACCTGAAATAATTTTCCCGTATTACGGTATTGCGGCAGTCATTGCCGGTGAGTGCATTGTTGAATGTGTTTTCCACCAGGCAGCTCGATAGCCGCACCTGGTCAGTATTGGACATGATAAAAGCGTCGCTGCCCGAATACAAAATATCGCAGGATAGGAACTGGATATTGGTTGCATTATCCATCTTAACGGCGATCTCGTTTGCCCCCTGGAAACTCAAGCCCTCAAAAATGATATGCTGCTGTCCCTGTATTGTTACCAGTGTTTGTACATTGGCCACCCGGATCTGCTGCGCCGCCGGGTTTTCACCACCAAAATACACACTCACTTTCCCTGAATTTTTATCGTAAAACCATTCACCCTCCTGGTCAAGCGTTTTGAGGCTGTTTTGAAAAAAATAACCATAGTGATCGATCGGATCCCAGCTTGAAACAGGGGTATACTGGATGATGCTGCCATCGTGGCGGGTAATGGCCGCACGCTCTGTTGTCCAGCGGTTTTTGCGGATCACCAGTTCCGCACCCGTCCAGTCTGTGGAAGATGTTAGCTCATCGTCGGTTACCTGGTGATTTCCATCATGCGATTCAAAATTGAGGTACCCCTTGTGCGCTGCATCGGCATTCGGAAACCTCCCCAGCGGATGGGCCTCCCCGTTATACGTCAGCATATTGGGTAAGCCCGTTGGCGCCACCAGGGGCGCTTCGTAAATCCCATTGCCTGAATTCGACCAGGTAGCCAGTGTAAAAAATCCATTAATGACCGGTTTATTACCCTCGCCATAGGCACCAATGACAATGGGAGAGGAACTTGTTCCCGAGCTTTGAACAATGATATTACCGTCGAATATATCCCCACGTAAAAAGAAGATACTGTCGCCTGGATTTAATTGTGAAAAAAATTGATTGAGTTGTGCAAGTGTTCGCCAGGGCGTTTCGGGGTGTTGCGACTCGGCAGCGGAGTAGGCATCATTGCCAGAAGTGCTGGAGAAATAATACGTGTTTGCACGTACAAGCCCGTTGCATGCAACAAACAGGAATACTAATAAAAGTGCTTTCATGACTGGATATTGATGGTAGGAAATAAGTGATAACTATCCTCCACATAGTATCTGGTATAACCCATTAAAACGTCAAAAATTGTTCACCGGTATAGATAATGGCCCAAATGGCCGGCAAGATTATCCAATCTACATAAAAAAGCGATTGTTGGAAAACAATCGCATTGATTTTGTACCCGCCTTGCTGTCGCAAAAGCCGGTTAAAATTTCCCTGTAGTGCCAGGAGATATTCCTGGCACGCTTAGGGATTTATTGCAGGTTTCTCAAAAATGTGTGGTTCTCCTCGTTGCGTTATCATCATATGGCAGGCATCGGGAAAACCTTGTGAAGAGATGAGATACCATAACTAATCACTTACCGCGGTATTCCGTCGAACCAGTCCATCGTTCGTTCCGATGCCCAGGTGTTTGCTTTTACGTGATAATTTAATCTTGAAATACTCGCGGAACAGGAGGTAGATAAACAACGGGTTGGTAAAGGCATACCGTTTAAACAGCCGGTTGGGTTCCTGCACGAGGCGGAAGAACCATTCCATGCCTGCACGCTGCATCCATTTTGGCGCACGTTTTTGTAAACCGATTGTCACTGACAGGGCACCACCTACTCCAAGCATCACCGCGTTAATTTTTCCGCGCATTGCCGCCATCCACTTTTCCTGCTTTGGGCAACCGAGTATTACAAATACCAGGTGCGCACCAGATCGGTTGATGTCTTCTATGGCAAATTGATAATCCTGCGGTGTAAAACCGTCTTTATGAAAAGGCGGCGAGTAGTAACCTACTGCTTTCAGGTTGGGATAGTTGTTGCCCACAAATGATTTCGTGTGCACCATCATCTCGTCGGTACCCCCGTAAAAGTACACGGACAAATTCCTGTCGACCGCACGCTGCATCAGGTCCGGCATCACATCCATGCCCGCCACGCGGTCTTGCTTAATGCCATACAGCAGTCGCAATGCCCAGGTGAGTGCCTTGCCATCCGGCGCAATCAGGTTTGCATTGTTTACAATACTTGCAAATACCGGATCGTTGTACCCTTCAATCAACATATGCACGTTGGCGAAGCAGGTATATTTGCTTTCCTTTTCTTCAGCAAGCTGTAAGAGATGCCCCACGAAATCTTTGTATGCTCCCGTATTAACGTTGAGCGATAGCAGTTCTTTTTTTCTCATCTATGACAGTGGTGTAAATGGAAATTAATTGATCAAAATTCTTCTCCGGTGTATAATCGTTTTCGTACGTGGTACGGGCATTTTTTCTGTAGAAATCCTTTTCATATTCCTCCAGGTTTTGCCAGGCTGTTAATTTTGCTTTCAGGTCTTCTACATCGGAAGGCGTAAAGTGAAGGCCATTGAACTGGTCGATGATCAGCAAAGACGCGGAACCGATATTGGATGCAATGACCGGTGTCGAATTGGCAAATGCTTCAATCATGGTCAGGCCGAATGTCTCATACCATACAGACGGAAAAACCAGGGCGGTACAGCTTTTCAGCTCTTCGGTGATGCGGTCCTTATTCTGGAAACCGAGGTAGGTGATGTTGTTCGTTCGTTTCGCCTGGTCCTCGACGCTTTTGCGTAAGGGACCATCGCCGATAATGGTCAGCTGGTGAGGAGAATCCTTAAAAGCAGCCAGCAGGATATCGATGCCTTTCTCTTCCGACAGGCGGCCGACGTACAGGAAATTATTCTTGCGGCTCGACAAACTGTGATCGGAGTGCGACACGAAATTCGGCTTGATGATGATCCGGTCCGCACTGACATGCAGGTTGCTTTTCTCAACGATATTCTTTGAGTGTTGCGTTAAGACAATGTAACGGTCTGTCATTTTCCAGGTGCCGATCATCTGGTTGAGCCAGATGGTTAAACCCACCCAAAAAGTCAGTAGGCGGGAATTGTTGTACACGCCGTCATTCACCGCAGCCCAGGGGAAACTGCTGTTAAGGCTCTTGAGATATAATTTGCCCTTGTTGAACAAAGTACCTGAAGGGCATAGCAACCTGAAATTATGCAGCGTGAACACGATCGGTACACCACATTTTTTCAACGCATAAAGAACAGAAATTGAACCGGCAAAATGCAGGTTATGTATGTGTACGACATCGGGCTTATAGGCGTTAACGGCTTTAATGGTTTTTATATATGATTCCAGGTTAAAAGGCAGTTGCAGGATCTTTAGCAGCGAATGGCCATCGTTTGAAAATGGAAGCAGGAGAACGTCGATCCCATTCGATTTTAGCAGGTTCATCTCTTCAACAACCACCGCATCTTCTCCACCCCGGAGCTTGTACTGGCAATGAATGATCAAAACTTTCATATAAAGCGTGTTTAGGGTTTAGCGATTAATTATTCGTCGAGAAATTTACAGCATCAATAATCCCTTTTGTTGCGGCCGTTGAGTTAAACGGGTTAACGGCCTGCATTGAATTCGCGGAAAGTCTCTGGTAAAGTGTTTCATTGGTGAGCAACTCACAGGCATGGTCAGCCCATACTGTTTCCTGTAACGGCAACACATATCCGTTGTGATCGTGGATGATGAGGTCGTTGGCTACGCCTGCATTGCCACAGGTGATTACCGGCATGCCCGCGGCACACGCTTCATTGGCCACCACACCCCATGGATCATTTTTTGTCGGGAACATAAATACCTTCGACTGCAGGTAAAATTGTGGAAGGTCCTTTGGTTGCACAAAGCCGGGGTAGTCGTAGCAGATCTGGTATTCATCCAGTTTCTCCAGCATCTCTTTGCGCAGCGGGCCATCACCGAGTATCAGCAACCGGAGCGCGGGAATACGCGCTTTCATCTGCCGGGCGACTTCTACAAAAAAGAAGGGCATTTTGCGATCGATCAACTGGCCGGAGAACATCAGGTCATATTTTTTATCCTCCTGTACTTTCACCACGAATTGGTCGTTTTCAATGCAAAGGCAACTGCGGAATATCTTGTCTTCTTTTACGTGGTAACTTTTGTACAGGTCGATGCTACCGAGGCTGGCGCCGATGAAAGAAGGTGCCCGGCTGAAAACCATCTTGCGTACCCATTTGTGTACCCTTGTCAAACTCATTTCCGATTGTAGCGTACCGTCGGTAAATGGTATAAATTTCCGGCCGTTCAACAGGCACCAGAAAAAACCATACAACATCGTCGGATTAAATCCGGTGGAGATCACCACATCCGGGTTACATTCCTGCAGGTGTTTAACCACGTTGATGTTGTTATGGACCAGTGTGTTGGACTTGCCGCTGAGATAGATCGTTTTGTACCGGCCCTTGTCAAATGTCCACTGACGGTTCGGCTCGGTGGCAGAACAGTAGATGACCGAATAATCGAAGTCGGGGTTGTTTGCAAGCATTTCGTGCATCCGCTCCCGGTAGGGGGCGGGGATGTTGGTCAGGTAAACTACGTGTGAACGCTTTTTCATTATTAATCGATTACTTGTACATTTTTTAAAATCACTTCTTCATTCGATCCCAGATAAACGGGAACATGGTTTTCAGCCAGAGTTTGCAGAAGGCTGATGGGTAATGCATCGGGAAATGATCCCGGATGAACCGTAAATACTCTTTGTATGCGAGCCCTTTCGGGCTCATCAGGTATTTCAGCCGGTCGGAAAATGTAACCTGCTGCGATTTCCAGTTCTTGCCATGATCGTCTTCGCAGGTACCGAGATAACCGGGCGCCACGAGCACTTTGAAACCGGCCTTTTTCGCTTTTAGCGTATAATCATAATCGGCGATGCCATGCGTATAGCCATCCGAAAGGATTCCAATTTGCTCGACAATTTCCCGCGGTACCAGCATGATATTGGCGTTTCCCAGGTCACAATCCATATACTCCGTGGTGCTGTAGACCATCTCGCTAACTGGTCGTGTTTTCGAACGCAACTTCCGGCCACCGTAAGAAATAATTCCAGTCTCTTCATTCACCGTACTGCCAACACAGATGGCGGGTGCCGTCTTATTGCCGAGAATTTTGGTGCTGTATTGTAGCAGAACCTCGATGGCATTGTCATACAATACGGTATCATCATTGAGCAGCAGGAAGTAGTCAGGATTGGTTTGCAGCGCCTTTTTCCAGGAGTTACGCATACCTCCGGCCCAATACAGTGAACCGTTGCCGTGGTACAAATGAACAGCCGGAAAGCGTTCACTGATCGCTTCTGGTGTGCCATCGGATGAAGCATCGTCGGTAATGAATATCGGTAGCGTGGTATCGTCGGATATCACTTGCCTACCCAGGTTTTCCAGGCAGGTAATCGTCTTCTTCTTACGATTGAAAGTGGTTAATATAACGGCGATGGTCATTTGAACGAACGTTTTTTCCAAATCAATGGTCTGCTGCGATGATCTCGACGACTCGCGCCAGGGCACATTATAAACAGGAAGGCTATGGAGGGCCAGCTGCCAGGTTTAATTCCAGGATGTAGATTTGACCGGATAATAGTAGGATTCTTTGTGTGCAGGACGGTCAGTTCGCTGCGATAGGATATTAGGATGGGGTACTGAAATCGACGTTCGCCAACACGGCTTGGTCTATATACGATCATTGCTGATCAACCGATTGAATACTATTGAACCGTCGCAGCCATTGCCGGCATCAGCTTAAACTTTTTAATCCGTTTCATGATCGCCCGGTAATAACTGATGGTGTAATACTCGAGCTTCATACCAACTTTCAATGACGGAATGCCAAGGGTGTTTTCCACAAAGGCCAGGTAGTCATCGTTCTTCATGTCAAAACCAAAATTGCCTGACTTATTTATAAACGCGTCATACAACCGGTAGATACCAAATGTTTTCTCAGCAGGTAGGTGCCAGAGGGTGAGATTTGTATCTGCCGGGCTGACGTTGCGGTAGAAAAGCGGGTTCGTCCAGATGCGTTTCATAAACGTATTGCTCACGCTTGCACGGAAACCATTCTTGAAAAACAGGTAACTAAGCGTGTGCGCCTCTTCGTTAAATTTCATCCTCGACTCTTTATGACGTTTCTGCAACTCAGGCCAGAGTTCCATAAAGTCAGCATAAAACTGTTGGATATTCTCAACACTGGCCAGGAAGAATTCACCGAGGTGATAACTCGGAATTTCGTTGATGGAATGTCCAAGCAATTCTTCATACAATGTTTTCATATCACGGCGACTGAGGCCGTTGATCACCAGGTCAACCGAACAGTCATCTTCAAAGGAAATAAAGCCTTTTGCAGCGGCTGCGTTGAAAAGATGTTTTGCTGGTTTGATAAATACGCAATCGGAATCAACGATCAGGTAATTGTCTTTTTTGTTGGGATTGTTCTTTGCAATTTGTTCCAGGATTGAAAATTCATAAAACTGGTTTTGAAAAGATCCGAAATAACCCTTCTCCGTTTTATACTTAAAATCTGTGTAGATCACTTCAACACCCAGTTCGGCGAGCATGTCACTGATGTTACGGCCATCAACCACAGGCAGAATCTTCTTATCGGTGAAAAGCACGTGCTTTTCATACTTATTGAAACGCTTGCTGGTAATGTAGAACACGATCAGGCATCTCCAGTAAATGTTCTGATGGCTTTCGCTGGAAGATTTCTGGCCTGTTTGAGGGAAATCGCTTTCTTCCCCTTTTTGATCGGCACACAACCAAGTACAGATATAATTCATAATGCAAATTTTAAAAGTTTATTATTCTAGGGTTTACGGTTAAGCAATGGTTTCCTGTAAATTTTGCCGGGTTACCGGTCTTAGTCTTTCAAGCAGTTTCATCCCGTTGCCGGATTGTTTTCTTTCGAGGTAATACAGGCACATGCCTGCAGCGCCCCAGAAAACAAGTGGCAGTATATAACTCAGGGAGAAAATCAATCCACACACACAGAACGGTATCAATATCACTGCATTTTCAGGTAACCGGCGGCTGAAGGCTTTGTAACCGAGGTACAGCAACACGCCGTATTTCAGGATAAAACCAAGCAGGCCATGGTAGAACAGGATCTCGATATAGCCCTCGTGGAAATGCTGGCCGGTACCTGGTTCCCACCAGTCCACGAGTGGATTGGGCAGCTCGTATCCTTCAAACGTCCATCCGAAAATCGGTCGTTCGATGATGTAATTATAGTACGTCAACGATTGTTCAATGCGGAAGCTTCCGGTTCCTTCATCCTTACTCGGGTTAACGATTTCGCTGAAACGGTCGGAGAAATAACTCAGGATTTCCGGGTTGATGTTCGAGATCACGATCAGGGCAACTGTAATCATAAATGAACTGACGATGATGAATTTGTAGGTTCCGGAAATGGCCTTCAGGCTATTGCGGATCGCGATCATGAAATAGGCCATCGTGGCAAAAATCGCGCTGCTCCACACTGACCGGTGCTGGTGCATAACTATAATCAGCAGGCAAAAAACGAATAATAAAAAGAACTGCGTTTTTTTGGTAAAGATGTATTTATGCAGGTAATACAGGTAGGGAATGATGATCATAAAGATCGACTGTGCATGGATGATGCGTGTATCGCCCGAGTACGGTCCGTAATCATCCATATCGATGTATTCAAGCCCCAGGGAAAATCCCCTGCCAAACAACACCATGAAAACCAGGTACGTAATGAGGTAGAAATTCGCAACAAATTCCAGCAGGTCTATATCGAAGCGCCGCAGCGTTGAGCTGATGAAAATGGTAAAGATCACCGGGAACAAGACGGAAAAGATCTCCAGGTATTTAAATGGTGTTCCAAATTCAAGCATCGACTCAAACACCAGCTTGATCATGATAAAACTGAAGACAGATACACAGATCTTTTCCATCAGTTTCAGGTTGCGGTAGTACAGCAACACAATCGCGTAAATGCCGATGCTTAAAACTTTTACATATGTTACCGTGATGTTGGAATTCTGGATAAAAAGCCAGGAAAAAATACCTTCTGTCAAAAGGAAACAGAAGAATACGATCATGAATTCCTTCAGGTAAAGTCTGTAATTTAATATTTGTAAAACCGGGAACATGAATGATGCTTGATTATATACCTGTTAAGTTATCTTACGTAAATAATTATTTTTTATAAGCCAGCCGGTACACTTTGTTGGCACCCCTTGGCACAAGGCTCACGAACTGGATAAAAGAAAGTACCGCGTTCATGAACAATACATTTGCACTTTTCGGGTTGTCATACCATTTGATCTTTCGTTCGTTGTGGATATACATTTTCTGAAAAGCTGCCTCTTTGCCTGGAACCACCGCGCGGTAGATCTCCGCTTTTTTATCCACGATTTCTTTGCTGATATAACCGAGGTGTTTTAACCGGATGCTGGTATTCACTTTAATGCCCTTGATGCCTTTTACGTTCGGGGAATCGATGATGAAATCTTCGAAGTAGCCGGCCGGATTTTCACGCCACATCACGCGGTCGTGGATGCATGTGTAGTAGAAATAATTGCCGGAGCCTGCGAAATGCTCGCGATCGATAAAGTGAAAACGGCGGAAACCGTACTCGTTCACCCGTTTGCGTGCCATTAGTTTGTCCAGGTCGGCCCTGGTGAGTGATGACTCAAAAATTTCATCCACGTCAAGCCACAGGCACCAGTCTGGTTTGCGTTTGCGAGCCATGGCATACATCATATTTTTATCGCGGCCTTCATTGTACCCTTGCGTCTGGATAATATCTACCACTTTCGGATGTGCTTTCAACGCTTCAAAGGTGCCATCTGTTGATCCATTGTCAAGTACGATGATTTCATCCACCAGTTTTTCAAAACAGTTTAACCAGTCCTGGACGAAAAAGATGCCGTCTTTCACACGGAGCATTATAACTAATTTAGGCATAGCCAGAAATTTAAAAAGTAGTTGTTTATTAAAAATTAATCTTCAGCAAACTTTGATAAAGTCATAGGATAGGATTGATCGGCTTAGATTTTGGCTCTCTGCATGAACTTCTAGTTCATAACCAGCGGCGCTTTCACCGTAAATTTATTGACGTAAAATCTAACTGTGTTCCGCAATTCGCTGTCTGCCGCGAAAAGCAACACCAGGAATAATGGTGTGAAAACGCTGCAACTCAGAACTACTTTTATAATGTGCGAAAACTTTACGAAGTAGTTTGCGTTCAGCCATTGACAACCGGCTACCAGTGCAATTCCTATTGGAATAATGAC
>JBBSSY010000024.1:0-13102 GCA_038241595.1 Chitinophagales bacterium
CAACACCCGGAATAGATGCGATTTCGGCCGGTTTCAGTTGTGCATAACAACCCGTAATGACTACCAGGCTTTCCGGTGACTTCCGCTGGATGCGACGTACCAGGTGCCTGCACTCCTTGTCTGCATTGTCGGTCACTGAACAGGTGTTGATTACATAAACGTCGGCATGCTCATCAAAATTTCTTTTTTCAAATCCTTCCTCGTACAGCAGGCGTGAGATGGAAGATGTCTCTGAAAAGTTCAGTTTACAACCCAGGGTGTGAAAGGCGACGGATTTTCCAGTTTGCATATAACTGCAAATTTACATTATTTTAATTTTTACAAACGAGGACCACGGTTTGATCGTTTATTTTTCGTTTGCTGGCTTCTTTCTTGCATCATGGTGTGCTGGATACACCCAGGATTTATTACGTTTAGCATTTATGAAATCAAAATTAATTGTCGCCGGGATTGTGATCGCGCTGCTGGTGGTGGCTTTATGGCTTGGAAACAAGAGCAACGAGGTAGTCGTACGCCCCGAACGAAAAATCTCCAAAGTAACCCAGCCAAAATCGCAGACTGACGACCGTGGCTTTCGGCGACTCATATCGCGGTTGGAATATTCGGTACACGCGCGGTGTCGTATGAAATGCCGTAAGATCACCCAGGACGAAGTAAAGGATATCATGCGCAATGGAACCATTAATTACAGCAAAAGTGACCTCAACGATGCGCCATGCCCCAGTTATGCACTCGAAGGAGTCACCCAAGCCGACCGGCAGCATGTCCGCATCGTATTTGCACAATGTGCACAGAAAACAAAAGTGGTGACCTGCATCGACCTGGAAAGGGATTATGACTGTGTCTGCAAATAGCGGTTTTAGCAACCTGGCGCAACCCTTGTTAGGTAATATTGTTTCATTAGCCTAATTTTCGGGCATAATTTGAGATCGATTCATGAAGATTATTATAAAATTTGTGCAGGCGCTTTATTCCATCTATGCGTTTTTGTTGTTTGTTTTATTCCTGATCCTCGTAATTCCTATGGTAATGATCGCCTCCCTGTTCGGTACGGTCAAAGGCGGTAATATCATATTCCGTATATGCAGCCTCTGGGCAGATTGCTGGATGCCTATGATCGGGCTCTTTCATAAAAATATCTACCGGTCTCCCCACGTTGCCGACCATGCCTGTATTTTCGTGGCCAACCATATATCGTACATGGATATACCCGTGCTGGTGAAAACGCTTCGACAGCCAATCCGTGTGCTGGCGAAAATAGAGATGTCGAAGATTCCACTGTTTGGATACCTCTACCGGAAGGCCACCGTGATGGTTGATCGCAGCAGCAATGAAAACCGCGCCAAGAGTGTAAAAACGCTAAAAGCCATATTACGCCGGGGTATTTCGGTGGTCATATTCCCCGAGGGTACTTTTAACGTGACCGGTCAGCCGCTAAAGGAATTTTATAATGGCGCCTTTCGCATCGCCATCGAAACACAAACGCCGATCAAACCGGTGGTATTTCCGCTCACGCTGGATCGTTTGCATTACGACAGCATTTTCTCGCTGACGCCCGGCCGCTCACTGGCCGTTTTTCTTGATGAAATACCCGTTGATGGCTTAACCATTGGTGACATTGATCTGTTAAAGAATAAAGTGTATTATGCGATGGACGAGGAACTGCGGAAGTGGAGAAAATATGACGCCCCGCCCGTATCTGCCACTGCAAAGGCTGCAAACGTTTAAAAGTAACCCATTACGGAACAATTCACAGATGAACATACTACAGAAGAGCAGGGCGAGCTGTTCGTGTCTAAACCCGCCGCTTATGCGGATGTGATCATCCCGCTGGCGCTGCCAAAGAATTACACCTGGGCGGTGCCCGAAGCACTGATCGGCGGGCTGCAACCTGGCTGCCGAGTGGAAGTAGTGCTTGGCAGGAATAAAAAATATGCGGGCATCGTAAAATTGCTCCACCACGACAAACCGGCCGCCTTTACCCCGAAAGATATATTAAATGTATTGGATGAAAAGCCGATCGTATTTCCCGAACAGCTGCGGCTTTGGGAATGGCTGGCAAATTATTACATGTGCAGCGAAGGCGAAATCATGCAGGCTGCATTACCAACCCATTTTAAACTGAGCAGTGAAACGGTGCTGCTGTTTAATGAAGAGGCAGGAGAAGATTTTTCACACCTGGATGAGGAAGAATTCCTGGTGGCGGAGGCGCTCCTTATCAAAAAGGAATTAAAATTGGTGGAGGTTCAGCAGATCCTCGACGCTACCCATATCTACCCGGTCATCAACCGGTTGATTGAAAAAAAAATTTGTTTTGTTTGGGAGGAATTGAAGAACACGTACAAAGAAAAAAAACAACAGTACGTATTGCTGAACCCGGAATACCACAACGAAGACAAGTTGTCTGACCTGCTGAATAACTGGTCGAAGGCGCCAAAACAAATGGAATTGTTGCTTGCCTTTTTACATCTTTCAAAAACGGAAGGAGACGTCACCCAGCCGGCACTGCTGAAAAAATCCGGCGCATCACCGGCACAATTAAAGGGGCTGGTGGAAAAAGATATATTGCGCGTAGAAAAGCGCGCTGTTGACCGGATTAAATACCTGCCGAAAGATATTTCGCTCGACTACACGTTAAGTGCCAGCCAGCAGGAGGCCCTGGCTGGGGTAACCAAAAGTTTTGAAGATAAACAGGTTTGTTTGCTGCATGGCGTTACCTCGAGCGGCAAAACACTTATTTATATTTCACTCATCGCCGAACTGCTCAAACAGGGCCGCCAGGTATTGTATATGCTGCCGGAGATTGCACTAACGTCGCAGGTTATCCGCAGGTTGCAGAAACATTTCGGCGGTTATGTTACCGTGTACCATTCCAAGTTCACCCAGCACGAACGGATCGAGATATGGAACAAGGTAAAAAGTGGCGAGGCGAAAGTTATTCTCGGCGCGCGCTCCTCTTTGTTTCTGCCTTTCAGCGACCTCGCGCTGATCGTATGCGACGAAGAACATGATGCATCCTACAAACAACAGGACCCTGCCCCGCGATATCATGCCCGGGATGCGGCCATTTACTTTGCTTCGCTGTTCCGTTCAAAAGTATTACTCGGCAGCGCCACGCCCTCGCTGGAGAGTTATTTTAATACGACAACCGGTAAATACGGGCTCGTGCAACTGAATGAACGTTATGGCGCAGTAAGCCTGCCACGCATTGAATTGATAGACACCAAAAAAATTTCAGGCAAAGACCGAACGAAGATTATTATCAGTGCACCCCTGAAAGAAGCCATGGACCAAAGCCTCGCCGCGGGGAAACAAGTGATCCTGTTCCAGAACCGCCGTGGCTATTCGCCTTACCAGGTTTGCCAGACCTGTGGCTGGATCCCGCAATGCAAATACTGCGATGTCTCGCTTACCTATCATAAAATCCAGAATAAACTGCAGTGCCATTATTGCGGCACCTTGTACCCGCTCATCACTACCTGTGAGGCTTGTGGCAACCATGTGTTCGCGCAGTTTAATTTCGGTACTGAACGAATCGAGGAAGAATTGAACGAACAGTTCCCCGATGCGAAGACGGCGCGTATGGATATGGATGTGGTAAAAGGGAAAAATGCACAGGATACACTCATCCAGCTTTTCGAGCAAAAGCGCATAAACATCCTCGTGGGTACACAGATGGTGGTTAAGGGGCTTGATTTTGAACACGTGGACCTGGTCGGCATCCTCGACGGCGACGCCATTTTGGGCTTCTCGGATTTCCGGGTAAATGAGCGTGCGTTCCAGTTGATGGAACAGGTAAGTGGCCGCGCAGGTCGCAAAGACAAACAAGGTCTGGTGCTCATCCAGTTGAGGAACACCACCCATCCGGTTTTACAATGGGTTCGGCATCATGATTACGAAGCATTTTATTCCAACGAAATCGAAAACCGGAAAGGCTTTTTTTATCCGCCATTTTCGCGGCTGATCAAGCTAACCTTCAGGCATAAGATACTGGAGGTCGTAGCAGGAGCCGCGACGCTGTTCAGCAAGTTAGTCCGGCCGGATTTGAAACAGTATATGATCGGTCCCGCACAGCCAGTCGTGGGTCGTGTACGCAATCAGTACCTGATGGAGCTAATGTTCAAATTGCCAAAGGATACGGCGCTTATCCAGGACTGCAAGCAAAATATCCTCAACGGCGTTTCCCTTATTCACCAGGATAAGAAATTCACCCGGGTTACGGTGACCCCGGATGTAGATCCGGTGTGAGTTTACGATTTAAGGTTTAAAGTTTAAAGTTATTTGACTTCCAACTCGCTAACTAACATTAAACTTTAAACCTTAAACCTTAAACTTACCAGTGTTATTATTGTCGACGAAAATGTGATATATGCAATTACAGGAAAATGTTTCGTTAAAGCCATACAATACATTCGGTATCGACGTCAGCGCGTTATACTTTTCTTCTTTCCAAAATACAGCGGAGCTCGAGGAACTTTTGTCTTTCGAGCTACCGGTTGCAGATCCTGTGCTTATCCTCGGCGGTGGAAGCAACCTGCTTTTTACGGGCCACCAGCGACGGCTGGTACTTAAAAATGAGGTTGGTGGAATTGAAAGGATAGGGGAAGATGATGAGTACGTGTACGTGAAGGTTGGGGCTGGTGAAAACTGGCACCAGTTCGTGCTGTATTGCCTCGCGCAGAACCTGGCGGGCGTTGAAAATTTGTCGTTGATACCGGGAAACATCGGCGCGGGGCCCATGCAAAATATCGGCGCCTATGGGGTGGAACTAAAAGACGTTTTTTACGGGTTGGAAGCTTTCCACCTGTATGATAAAAAGCTGGTCAACTTTAGTTTAAGCGATTGCCAGTTCGGATACCGGGAGAGTGTATTTAAAAAGTCGCTGAAAGGCCAGTTCGTGATTATGCACGTTGTATTCCGCCTGTTGAAACAGCCGCGTTTCAACACCAGCTATGGTGCGATCGAGGACGAACTGGCGCGCATGGGCGCACAGGAGAAAAGCATAGGCGCCATCAGTGCGGCGGTCATAAATATCCGCCGCAGTAAACTACCCGATCCTGCGGTGATCGGCAATGCCGGCAGTTTTTTTAAGAATCCCGAAGTGCCTGCCGAACAGTATGAAAATCTAAAACAATCTCATCCGGCGATTGCAGGCTATCCTACCGGTAACGGACAGGTGAAACTGGCTGCAGGGTGGCTCATCGAGCAATGCGGCTGGAAGGGCTATCGCAACGGAGACGCCGGCTGCCATGCCAGGCAGGCGCTGGTACTGGTGAACTACGGCCATGCCAGCGGCGAAGAGATCTTCACACTGAGCGAAGCTGTTTTACAAAGTGTACATTCGAAATTTGGGGTGAGGCTAGAGCGGGAAGTGAATATCTTATGAGCGATGAGTGACGAGCTATGAGCTATCAGCTATGAGATATGAGATATCAGCTATGAGCTATTGCAATAATTTCCTTTAATTAAATCAGACGTCTTAGGGAAAATATTCACTATTCAATTTTCAACAATCCATTTTCAATAAAGACCAGGCGGCCAGGCTTCTTTTTCTTATTGAGCATTGAAATTGAGCGTTGAATATTGATTATTTTTTTTCTGTAGGACATCGAATCAGCTATCAGCAACACTGTTTATTTCAAGACATTTCCTTGCAATAAAAAAGGGTACCCATGCGGATACCCTTACCATTATTTCCAGCTCACAGCTGATAGCTGATAGCTGATAGCTCACAGCTGATAGCTATGAATCAAAATCCTCATCACCCGAATACGATGCCGTACCGAGATTTACCATCGAACCCATCAGATCCTTGAACTCGATCTTGTTTTCAATAATCTTTTTGCTGATCAGCGAATAGGCTGCCAGGCCATGCAGTACAAATTCCATCAGCAACGCATTTTCAAAGTCGTCGGCATGCGGGAAGAATTTTTTCACCAGCGAATGTAGTCCGTCTACCTTGAACAACTGAAGCAATTTATTTTTATCTGTTACATTCAGGAAGACGTCGATTGCGTTGCCGCTGTCGAACCAGCGGATCACCGCCTTGTACGGATTTTCCTCTTCTTTTGACGCTTCCTTGCTGCTGTTCTTTCGCTTCTTGATCGTTTCCGGGTTAGGAAAATATTGTATGAACTGCGAGCGGATCGCCTTGTCAAGCAGGTTCATCGAAACCTGGAACGGGCCTTCCTGTTCTCCTTCATACACCAGCTCGATTTTGCCGGTGATAGATGGAATGATACCTACCAGGTCATTGATCCAGACCTGCGTCGATTTTTCGTTGTTAAGAATCAGGCGGCGCTCTGCAGCACTCACTGCATTTTCATAGGCAGCAATGGTAAGCCGCGCGGACACGCCACTTTTTTTATCCACGTATTCATTGTTACGCGCTTCGAACGCAACCTGCTCGATCAATCTTTTTACCAGGTCACTTACTTTAATTTTTTCTTTCTGATCAGCATGAATATCCGCTTCCTGCTCGGTAATGGCGAGCGATATATCCAGTGTTTTTGGATAATGCGTCAGGATCTGGCTTTCTATACGATCTTTTAACGGGGTAACGATTGAACCGCGGTTCGTGTAGTCTTCAGGGTTAGCCGTAAAAATAAACAGGATGTCCAGGGGTAATCTTAGTTTAAAACCCCGGATCTGGATGTCACCTTCTTCAAGGATATTAAACAGCGCCACCTGGATGCGTGCCTGTAAATCAGGTATCTCGTTGATCACGAAAATACTGCGGTTGCTTTTTGGAATAATTCCATAATGAAGTACCCGTTCGTCGGCAAAACTAAGTCGAAGGTTGGCCGCTTTGATGGGATCAATATCGCCGATCAGGTCAGCGACACTTACATCCGGTGTTGCCAGTTTTTCACCATAACGTTCACTGCGATGCATCCACGCAATCGGTGTATCATCACCCTTTTCCGCAATGAGGTCGCGCGCGAATTTGGAAATCGGCTGTAACGGGTTGTCATTGATCTCACTGCCCTCCACATACGGGATATATTCATCAAGCAGTTCGATCATCTGCCGCGCCATACGTGTTTTTGCCTGTCCGCGCAAACCAAGAAAAAGAATATTGTGTTTGCTCAACAAAGCCCTTTCGGTATCTGGAATTACGGAATCCTCGTAGCCTAAAATTCCCGGAAAAGTAGCCTCCTTGTTTTTCAGCTTGGTAACCAGGTTCCTGCGAATCTCTTCCTTGATACTCTTTGATTCAAAACCCGACTTTTTCAACGCCCCTAATGTCTTGATATTGGTAATTTGCATTTTATATATTTATGTAATCGAATCTTTAATAATATCTGGCAATCGCCAAACAGTTTGTACAGGAGCCGGTTTACGGCAATTTAACCCTTTGCAGGAATATTTAATTTTTTTCTGACAGCTCGCGGGTCGTCCTGTTAATACAATGTTTTTCTTTTCCCGCTTTCAAAATCCTTAAAAATAAAGCTTCCCAGTTTATCCAGCGAAGCGAAGAAAGCCTTCCCGTTATTTGTTTCTGTAAATTCCTGTACAAAGCGTTGCAGGTAAGGGTCGGAGGCAATCATAAACGTGGTGATCGGTATCTTCAGTTTCTTGCATTGAGCCGCCAGGTTCAGACAGCGACTCGTGATCTTGCGGTCAAGGCCAAAGCTATTTTTATAATAACGTTTACCTATTTTTAAACAGGTTGGTTTTCCATCTGTAATTACAAAAATCTGTTTGTTCGGATTTCGCCTACGCCGCAAAATATCCATGCCCATTTCCAGGCCGGCAACCGTATTGGTGTGATAGGGGCCAACCTGTAAATAGGGGAGGTCTTTGATCTCTACCGGCCACGCATCATTGCCAAATACTACGATGTCCAATGTATCTTTTGGATACTTTGTTGTAATCAGTTCACTAAGCGCCATGGCCACTTTTTTAGCCGGTGTGATGCGGTCTTCGCCATATAGGATCATTGAATGGGAAATGTCGATCATCAATACCGTCGAAGTTTGCGATTTAAAATCGGTCTCACGAATTTGCAAATCGTCCTCCTGCATAAGCCCATCCAGCCCCTGGTTGATCTGTGCATTGCGGATCGATTCCGTAAAATCAATTTGCTCAAGCATATCGCCAAACTGGAAAGGTCTTGTTTCGGGATTTACCTCGTCGCCCAACCCTGGTTTAAAGGTATTGTGGTCACCCGTTTTGGTCTTCTTCAATTTGCCAAAAATCTCCTCGAGTGATCTTTTACGGATGCCTTGCTCTGTTTTAGGTGTGATCTTGATTTCGCCGGTCTGTTTATTGTCATCGATGTAACCTTTGTCTTTCAGGTCATCGATAAAATCACCCATGCCGTATTCCTCGCCCGTGAACTTGTATTCCTTATCGAGTTCGTTAAGCCACTGCAATGCCTCTGACACGTCGCCGCTGGTGTATGTCAGCAGTTGCATGAACAGATCCATCATTTGCTCGAATTTCGACTTGCCCTGTTGATTGGGATCATATTTTGAAAAGAGATGTCCTCTCATATACTATAATTTATACCGCCTTTGTAACGGAAAGTAAAAGGTAAAACGGGATGGCTGCGATCTGGAGACTGTCATTGCTGGATCGGTGACTTATTAACAGAGATAACAAATCCGGTTAACTGCTTCATCAATCCCTTAATAACAAATCAATGTACGATAAATAATGTTCCTGTGTTCACACCCTGTTTTGTAAATAACAATCGATTGAAAATT
This sequence comes from Chitinophagales bacterium, assembly GCA_038241595.1. Taxonomy (GTDB): domain Bacteria; phylum Bacteroidota; class Bacteroidia; order Chitinophagales; family Chitinophagaceae; genus JADCRZ01. Next base: position 8,712 of record JBBSSY010000024.1, read on the forward strand.
TGGTTGTAACAGCGAAGCGGTTTATATGCGTGGTTAGCGGTTAAGTTGGCGCCGGTACAATTGAACAGCATTTTCATAACCGAGGTACAAGGCGTCGCAGATAAGGGCATGGCCGATGGACACCTCGAGCAAGCCGGGAACCTGCTTGGCAAAGTAAGACAAGTTGGCCAGGTCGAGATCATGACCGGCATTGATCCCGAGACCCGCACCATTTGCTGCAACCGCCGCGGTGATGTATGCGGCGATGGCATTTTCCTGGTTAACATGATACATTCGGGCATACCCTTCGGTATACAATTCCACGCGGTCGGCACCGGTATCTGCTGCCGCTTTCACCATGTCAACCACGGGATCTACAAACAGGGATACGCGGATACCCGCCTTTTTAAAAATAGCCACGGTTTCTACCAGGTAGTCCCGGTACCTGATGGTGTCCCAACCGTGATCAGAAGTCAGTTGGCCCTCTGCATCCGGTACAAGCGTTACCTGGTCGGGATTAACTTCCAGCACCAGGTCAATAAATTTTTGTTCCCGGCAGTTGCCCTCAATATTATATTCGGTCGTAATGATTTTTTTTATTTCGCGAGCGTCGTCGTAGCGAATGTGCCTTTCGTCCGGGCGTGGATGAATCGTTACGCCCTCCGCACCAAACAACTGGGCGTCAACTGCTGCCTTTACAACATCTGGGTTGTTGCCACCGCGACTATTACGCAAAGTCCCGAATTTATTGATGTTAACACTAAGCTTCGTCATGCCTCAAAGTTATTAAACCCACTGCTTACAAAGTGCTCCAAACAAAAAAAGAGCCGGAAGGCTCTTGAAATACGTTTATGGTACTTGGCGTTAAATTTTAACCAGGCGTGTATTAAATAAATTCTCTCCATCCATATTCTTAATGTCGAGAAAATATGCACCCGCTGGCAGGGATTCGAGATCGTTCAAAGAAGTCTTATTGGATCCTCGTTTCAGGTTCCAGCTCATCATTTTTATAATTTTTTGTTCGTGGTCGAGCATTCGCACAATGGCTGCTGCATTTGTTTCAACCACTACTTCCATGGAAAGGGTTGTTGAAAACGGATTCGGGTAAATGTTAACCTGGGTAGTGATCATTTTGCGGTACGATTGGTTGTTAGGGTTTTATCTTCGCAAACTAATGCGAATCACCTGCCATATCTCTAATTCTCTGATTTATAAGCTAATATCACCCTTAACACCTGTTGATTCTTCCCTTGGTGGGAAAAATGTGGTATTTACGTGGGAAACTACGTAAATATACTATGGTAATGCGCTTTTCCGAAGCATTAAACAAAATAAAGACTGGATAGGTAGATTATCATGGAATGGCCATGAAACCATTAAATATTTACCTGTCACTAAAACCGGGTCAGGACTAAAATCGGGCGATCAGTTTAAGATTTAATAATCTTGGGGTGAGGCGATTAGGAATGGTATAGGTTGTATTTGAGAAATCTTTGATGAGCAGGTATGAAATCGTATTGGCGCGGTCGATGATGTTGAATACTTCGAGGGTAGTCCAGATATTTTGGAAATTACGGAAGGGGCTGTGGCTCCGCCGATTGCTTTTTTCACTATCAAGCAACAGCGCACTGAAACCGATATCGATGCGTATGTACGGATCTATAAACAGTGCGTTGCGGTACTTGACGCTATTTGGTATATTATAAGGAAGATTGCTACCGTACAAGGTATTTAAATACAATTTGAAGTTTTTATTCGTGGCCAGGTAATCCTGGAAAAACATGCCGAACGTGATCAGCCGGTCGGTCGGTCGCCGGTACCAACCGCCTGCAGTCAAAACACTGTCAACGGGTTGGTTAAGCGAATCGAGTTTGAAATTATAATAAAAATCTCCATTAATATTTTCGCGCGAACGCATCAGGCCGATGCTCACCCAGCTTTCGGCGTCTTTAACGATCTCACCAAACAGCCGTAATTCGATGCCGGCGGTATAAGCCTTTGCTTTGTTCTCTCCGAAATAACGGATGCGAACGTTGTCGATATCATAAGGCACCACATCGCGCATGTTTTTGTAATACGCCTCACTCGTTAGTCGGAATGGCCGGCCACCGGCCATAAAATTGTAATCGAATCCACCGACCACCTGCCAGCTTTTTTGTGCTTTCAGGTCTTTGTTAATGGTGCCATCGTAGCGGCGGTATTCGCGGTAGAAAGGTGGCTGGTCGTAGATGCCGGCAGCTCCCCTGAAGACGATATCTCTTTTCCATTGCGGCGCTTTCCACGAAAAACCAAGCCTGGGCGAAAAAAGGAGTTCGTTGTTGAGGTTGTTATAATTATATCGCAAGCCTGCCTGCAGCGTGAAACCCGTCGAGTCTTTAAACACAATATTGTCCTGCAGATATCCGGACAAGCGAAGGATGTCGAGGTTTGCATTCGCTTTTAACACACTAAACAGTGACAGCTGCGACGGATTATAAGGCAGCGAATAACCGGCGGAATCCTGGAATTCCCATTCATTCAACCGGTCGGTCACTTGCTGGCGCTCGGCAGTAACACCCCACTGGAGGTAATGTCGGCCGGCTTCCAAATATCCTTTGTGGCTGGCATTCCAGACTTCGATGTTAAGCCGGTTCCTGTTATAATTCTGGAAAACGCCGGCCCCGAGCGGGTTTACAATGAGGCCAAACGAAGGTTTGCTTTTGTCAAAATCACGCTCGCCAAAAAGGTAGGCACCCGAAATATCGACTGATTCTTTCTCATTGTTTTCAAAACGGGAAAGCATCCATTTCAAACGGAGATTTTTCTGCACCTGGTTCACCACCGAAAGACCCAGCATATTTGTCTCGTACCGGTCTTCTTCGCGACCGTCGAAATATACATCGAGGCCCACATTCAGGCTGAGAACGGGTGAAAAAACCGAGGAGGTTTGCTGGCTGAAAGAAGGCACCAGCGTAAACCGGGTTTGCGAAATATTGCCAAGTAGTTCCGCCGACCATTTATCATTGAACTGGTAAGTAAGCAACGCCTGCAGATCACTGGACGACGGCACATAATTGCCCTTTGTTTCCTGGCTGCTCAACAGGTTGCGGTTGCTGCGGTTGCGCGCGCCGACCAGGTAAGTAAATTTTTGATCGCGGCTGATGCCCTCCAGGTGAACGCCCTGCTCCAGCAAGCCGACATAGGCTGATCCGCCAAAACTTTTTGGCTTTTTGTACTGGATATCAAGCACGGATGACATTTTATCACCGAATTTTGCCTGGAAACCACCATTGTAAAAATTAACGCTCCGCGTCATTTCGGGATTGATAAAACTCAATCCCTCCTGCTGACCGCTTCGAACGAGGTAAGGACGGAAAACCTCGAAATCATTTACATAGATCAGGTTCTCATCGTAATTGCCACCGCGCACGGTGTACTGAGAAGTCAGTTCATTGTTAGAGCCGACAAACACTTTGATCAGGCTCTCGATGCCACCTATTGGCGCAGGAAGATTGATCGCGTTCTTTGGGTTTACATTTACCAGCCCGGCTTCCCGGCGTTGCCGCTGGTCGGTTACCACTACGGTTTCAAGTTCCTGGCGACCTTTTTCAAGCCGCACCACGACATCATCCGCTTCGTTGTCATTCAATAAAAAATTTCTCTGGAAAGGGGTAAATCCTGCTGAGGAAAAAACGAGTGCAAAAGCTTTGTCTACAGGTACTTTTATGCGAAACTTGCCTGAATCATCAGTATAGGTGCCGGCGGGCCGGCCGAGAATGGCGACAGACACCCGGGCAATCGGCTGCTCGTTTTCGTTCAACACGCGCCCGGAAACGAATGCGGCCCGTTTTTGGGCATGAACCATTGTGGAAGCCGTTATGAGTATAAACGTCAGCAGCCACTTGAAGGAATTTGCCATGGATATTGTAACGTGCTTTTAATAGGACGCAACCAGGTTTCTATAAGATGGTTAAATAGATAAAATCCGTTCACCCGCTTTAATATCCCGCAATTCTTTGATGGTTTTAATTGGATCGGATGATTTAAAAATATAGGTTCCTGCCACAAGCACATCCGCACCGGCGTCAATAATAGACTGTGCATTGTCTGCAGAGATGCCACCATCCACCTCGATCTTAACATCCAGGTTCAGCTGTTCGATGCGATCGCGCAACATCCTTATTTTTTTGAGAGTATGCTGGATAAATTTTTGTCCGCCGAATCCGGGGTTTACACTCATAATCAGCACCACCCCAATGTCCTGCAATACATCCTGCAGCAACAGGATGGGCGTATGCGGATTAATGGCTACACCCGGTATCATCCCGAGGTCGCGAATTTGCTGGATGTTGCGATGAAGGTGCGGACAGGCTTCGTAATGGACGGTAAGAATGTCTGCACCCGCTTTCTTGAAAGCAGTTGCATAACGCTCC
>JBBSSY010000025.1:0-13087 GCA_038241595.1 Chitinophagales bacterium
AATATCTTTTTTGCTTGTTGTATTCTGCCAGGTATTCTTCAATTCGCTTCTTGATGTCTTTTTTAAAATCCATTGATTGCTTGCCGAAACTTTCTTCCAGCGCCTGTTTCCGGCTTTGGTAACTTTGCTGCATCTGCGCATTTTCGCGTTGTGCCGCGTCGGCTTCTGACTGCGACATCGCGGCGCCCTTTTTTTGCCACTCGCTAACTTTTACCTGGTAACTTCTTTCAAGCCCGGCGAGTTCCGCATTCATGGCCTGCTCTTTTTGCTTGAGGTGATTCAACGCATCTTTAAAATAAGCGTAGTTGGCCTGTAATGAATCCATTTCAAAATATCCGATTTTAGAGCCGCCGGCTGCTGTAGCCCCTGTACTGCCGGCTGCCGCTACCACCGGTATCGTGGCCTTCGATGTAGTGCTAAAATGCAGGTAAAACAAAACACCTACCAAAATCAACAACAGGATATTTATGCCAAGAAAAAGCTGCTTCATGTATTTTTTTTTGCAATATAACTACAGAAGAATGGTATTTACTGTAACCAGAAATATTTTGGAAAACTTTTAACCTAAAAAAAAGTAGGAAGCTGTTTCGCTTCCTACTTTACAATCTATACTACTTCATGGAACAAAAGTGTCCATGAATTATTCGTCATCATCAAAGCTCATGGCTTCACGCGTCGTCTGCAACAGCTCATACTCTTCCTTGCTACCAACGATCATGTTGTCGAAATCCCTGAGGCCGGTACCAGCCGGTATCGGATGGCCGGTGATTACGTTTTCCTTCAATCCAAGCATTTCATCGGTCTTGCCCTGGATTGCTGCAGAACTCAGCACCTTGGTTGTTTCCTGGAACGACGCAGCCGAGATCCAGCTTTGTGTACCCAGTGAAGCCTTGGTGATACCCAGCAACAACGGTTGTGAAGTAGCTGCATTGGCATCGCGGAATTCAGCCAGTGTCTTGTCGTTCCTGCGAAGGATAGAGTTTTCTTCCCGCACTTCACGGAGGCTAACGATCTGGCCCGCTTTAAGTTTAGCAGATTCACCGGGTTCGGTAACCACTTTCTTATCAAATATCCAGTCATTCTCATCCAAAAAGTCCAGCTTATCCACGGTATCATCTTCGAGGAACCTCGTATCTCCCGGATCAACGATCGTAACCTTTCTCATCATCTGACGAACGATCACCTCGATGTGTTTATCGTTGATACGTACACCCTGCAAACGGTATACTTCCTGGATTTCATTTACCACGTATTCCTGCACCGCGAATGGTCCTTTGATTGACAGGATATCAGATGGAGCAGTTTGCCCGTCACTGAGTGAGGTACCGGCTTTTACAAAGTCTCCATCCTGCGCCAGGATCTGGCGGGTCAATGGAACCAGGTATTTCCGAACTACACCGTCTTTGGCTTCCACGATGATCTCGCGGTTACCCCGTTTGATGCTGCCGAAAGTAACCACCCCGTCAATTTCTGAAACGATGGCTGGGTTGCCCGGGTTACGTGCTTCAAACAACTCGGTAACGCGTGGCAGACCACCCGTAATATCGCGCAATTTGCCGAGTACACGTGGAATCTTCACCAAGACCTGGCCGGCCCGTACATCTTCGCTTTCTTCAACAACGATGTGTGAACCAACGGGTAAATTGTAAGATTTTATCTCTTTCCCTTCTACAAGTAATGAAGGGATCTTCGTTTTATCCTTTGTATCGATAACCACTTTCTCGCGGTGACCGGTTTGTTCATCAGATTCTTCGCGGTACGTAACACCTTCGATCACACTTTCCATCTTCACAGTACCCTGGATCTCAGCAACGATTACATTGTTGAACGGATCCCAGGTACAAATCACATCGCCCTTGGTAACCTGCTGGCCATCTTTTACATTTAACGTGGCTCCGTACGGAACGTTGTTGGTGATGAGCAGCCTGTCGTTCTTCACATCCATGATACGAACTTCACCGGTACGACCGATAACGATATTCACCTTCTTGCCTTCTGCATTTTCAGTAAGAACCGTACGCAGACCATCAAACTGGATGGTACCGTCGAACTTGGCCGGGAGCGTGGATTCTACCGAAGCAGATCCCGCAACACCACCCACGTGGAAAGTTCTCAGTGTCAGCTGTGTACCCGGTTCGCCGATCGACTGTGCAGCGATAATTCCTACGGCGTCACCTTTTTGCGCAGTGTAACCCGTTGCCAGGTTTTTACCATAACATTTCACACAAACACCCCGTTTGCTTTCGCAGGTAAGCACTGACCGGATCTCTACGGTTTCAATACCGGCTTCTTCCACCATTTTGGCGGTGTCTTCGGTAATCTGGGTGCCGCCTTCAACGATCAGGGCATCTGATTGCGGATCGTAAATATTGTGTAAAGACGTACGGCCAATAATACGGTCATACAATGGTTCAATTACATCTTCATTGTCTTTCAACGCCTGTGTGGCAATGCCTCTCAGCGTACCGCAATCTTCTTCGTTGATGACCACATCCTGCGCAACGTCCACCAGACGACGGGTAAGGTAACCCGCATCCGCTGTCTTCAGGGCCGTATCCGCGAGACCCTTGCGGGCACCGTGGGTAGAAATGAAGTAATCAAGTACGTTCAGGCCACCTTTAAAATTCGACAGGATCGGGTTTTCAATGATCTCACTGCCGGTGCTGCCAGATTTCCTTGGTTTCGCCATCAGTCCCCTGATACCAGCCAGCTGTTTGATCTGCTGTTTGGATCCACGGGCACCGCTGTCAAGCATCATATATACAGAGTTGAACCCCTGTTTGTCGATCGCCAGTTCCCGGATGAGTGTTTCTGTGATACGTGTATCTACACGGCTCCAGATATCCACAATCTGGTTGTAACGTTCATTATTGGTAATTAAACCGGTATTGTAGTTGTCCCACACTTCATCCACTTCCACTTTTGCGTTATCGAGCAATTGTTCTTTGCTGTCCGGGATGATGAGGTCATTGATATTAAATGATAACCCGCCCCTGAACGCCATGCGGAATCCGAGCTGTTTGATATCATCGAGGAACTTGGCCGTTGCCGGAATATTTGTCCACTTGATAATGTCACCGATGATTTCGCGCAGCGATTTTTTTGTCAGCAACGCATTAATATAACCGGCACCCCGTGGTACAAACTGGTTAAAGATCACACGGCCCACCGTTGTTTCGAGCAACTTGATCGCGAACGTGCCATCGTAATTTCTAATTTCAACCTTTACCTTGATGTTGGCGTGCAGGTCGATCTTTTTTTCATTATAGGCGATGATTACCTCTTCCGAGGAGTAAAACGATTTGCCTTCCCCGCGAACAACTTCTTCAGGCGTTGATTTTTTGCCCTTGGTAATATAATACAGTCCAAGCACCATATCCTGTGAAGGCAGGGTGATTGGTGTACCATTCTGCGGGTTGAGGATATTGTGCGAAGACAACATCAGTAACTGCGCTTCCAGTACGGCCGCATTGCTCAAAGGAACGTGAACCGCCATCTGGTCACCATCGAAATCCGCATTAAAGGCGGTTGTAACGAGCGGGTGCAGCTGGATCGCCTTTCCTTCGATTAATTTTGGCTGGAATGCCTGGATTGACAGACGGTGCAGCGTTGGCGCACGGTTTAGCATCACCGGGTGACCTTTCAATATATTCTCAAGAATATCCCAGATAATGGCTTCTTTTTTATCAACGAGTTTGCGGGCACTCTTAACCGTTTTTACGATACCACGTTCGATCAGTTTGCGGATGATAAACGGTTTAAAAAGTTCAGCCGCCATATCTTTTGGCAGACCGCACTCATGGATCTTCAGTTCGGGTCCAACCACGATTACAGAACGACCGGAGTAATCCACACGTTTACCGAGAAGGTTCTGGCGGAAACGTCCCTGTTTACCCTTCAGCACGTCACTGAGCGATTTCAATGCTCGTCCACCTTCTGCCTTCACAGCGTTGGATTTGCGGGAGTTGTCAAACAGTGAATCGATGGCTTCCTGCAGCATACGTTTTTCATTACGCAGGATTACTTCAGGCGCTTTGATTTCTAACAGGCGCTTCAGGCGGTTATTGCGAATGATTACCCTGCGGTACAAGTCATTCAGATCGGAAGAAGCGAAACGGCCGCCATCCAGGGGAACGAGCGGGCGAAGTTCCGGTGGAATCACCGGGATGTATTGCATCACCATCCATTCAGGACGGTTGGTGATACGCGTATTTGCGTCGCGGAAAGATTCCACTACGCTCAGGCGCTTAAGGGCGTCTGCTTTACGCTGCTGGGAGGTTTCGGTAGCAGCGGCATTACGCAGGTCGAACGACAATTGGTCAAGGTCGATTCTTTGCAACAGATCATGCACCGCTTCGGCGCCCATTTTGGCAATAAATTTATTTGGATCCTCATCGGGCAGGTACTGGTTGTCCCTTGGCAGTGCTTCAAGGATGTCCAGGTATTCCTCTTCGGTCAGCAGGTCACCATAGTTCTGGCCCTTGTCTGCCCGCAGACCAGACTGAATAACTACGAAACGCTCGTAGTAAACGATCGTTTCCAGTTTTTTGGAGCTCATTCCCAACAGGTAACCAATTTTGTTGGGCAAACTTTTAAAATACCAGATGTGAACCACAGGTACCACCAATTTGATGTGGCCCATACGTTCCCTGCGTACTTTCTTTTCTGTAACCTCAACACCGCAACGGTCGCAAACGATGCCCTTGTAACGGATACGTTTGTATTTACCACAGGCGCATTCATAGTCTTTCACCGGTCCAAAAATACGTTCGCAGAACAACCCGTCTCTTTCAGGTTTGTACGTACGATAGTTGATGGTTTCAGGCTTCAAGACTTCACCATAACTCCTTTCCAGGATGTTATCGGGGGAAGCCAGGCCGATGGTGATCCTTGAAAATGTGGCTCTGGGACGATTTTCTTTTTTAATAGCCATATTGCAATAACTGATTTTTAAAATAAAGTTGCCGGGCTAGTGCCTGGCAATGAGAAATTTGTCCGCTGAATGCAGCTATTTCTCTCTCGGATAATATATTGAACCTCAATAATTTAAGAATAAAAAAGTTTGTGATTGATGCCAATAGACCTAAATTAAGGAGGGCAAAGTTAAGTATTTAACGGGAAAATACATAAAAGGTTTAGGACAACTTCGGTGTTTGGCTGTCAGCGATTAGTTATGAGCAGTCAGCAGTTAGCAGAAAAATTGTAAAACAGAGAAATCAGCCCGAGTCATTGTTCTCATGGCCGCTGCTAGGGGCCTGGTATCGGTAGCGCGTCATGATCTCGAGATTATTACAAACCGGCTGTACGCATATGTCGTACCTACGGCACTGGTTTGAATAATCGAACCAATGGCTACCGATACACTGTCCCTACCGGGACAAGAAAACATGCTGACTCTTCGTGGCCCCGCTAGGGGCTTGGTATCGGTAGCATCCGAAACACAAAAGGTTAACAATGCCGTAGGCATGATGTCATGGTCCCAGAATATTACAAACCGGCTGTACGCATACATCGTACCTACGGCGTTTTCAAAAACGCGAACTGCCTACTGCCTGCTGCCCACCTTCATCGCAGCCAAATACTTCTGGCGAATAATATTCTGCACCGGGACGTTTTCAATTTTGCTTTCAAGCCAGGAAATGATGTCGAGGTAGGCAAAAGCACGTGCCTCGGTGCGATTCTTCTCCAGGCGACGCAATTTGTCAAGCAATTTTTCAAATTCCGGCTTCAATTGCCGGGGCGTCAGGCTGAATGTATGCCGGATGAATGAAAAAATCTCTTCTTCTACGATACTCAGGTTTTCCATCTTAGCCATAAACCGGTACACGGACTTGGTCAGGTACTCGAGGATCGCATAATTACCCAACTCGTAATGCGCGATCAGGTGAAGCAGCCGTGCGTAACACTGCAGGTCGGTACGCAAATCCACTTTCCAGTTGATGATTTTGTTTAGGTAATCGACCGCTTTTTCATATGCTCCGCTGCCAAAATAGAGCGAAGCGATTTTATAATAGAAAACCAACACGCGGTGCCGGTCCAGGTAGATGAAATATTCTTCGAGATTTTGCTCGATAACCGGTACCAGGTTCAGCCCTTCCGTAAAAGTGCCTTCCATAAAGTGTTTGTTAAGCTTGGCAATGTGCAGGTATACGAAAACCTGGATCAGGTTATTTTCATTGTGTGTTATAATGGCAGAACACGCAAAGGCCTCGAACTGCGCAAGCGTCTCATCGAATTTCTGATAATTTTGCAGGTCGAAATGAGCGCCCAGCAGGTTGTGCAGGCCTTTAATATAGTGGGCCGTTTCCACGTCGATCATATATGGTTCCTTCTCAAAAAGCGCCACCCATTTCTGAGCATAGCGATAATACAGCAGGAAATCCTGCCTGATAAAGGCATACCAGCAATAGCTTTGGTAGAGGTAAAGTTTCTCATAGAAAAAACTTACCTGCTGCACATCAAAACTTAATGATGAATCAAAGAACTGTTTTACCGCAATTTCATCTTTTTCATTGCGGGCATGGCCATTACGGATGTACCAGCTGTACAACTGAAGCGACAGGTTCGACAGCTGGCTGACCCGGATCAATCGTTCATTCACTTCATTTACTTCATCGGTCAGGTGTTGGGCGCGATCCTGTATGCTGCGGGTAATATGCAGCGCCTCGATCTTCTTTTCAAAGAAAAGCACCTGTAACAGGAAGGTAAGCTGGTTGTGCTGTTTCGCATGCTCTTTGATGCGTTCGAGCAGTCTCAGGCTTTGCAGGTACAAGCCTTTGTTATACAAGAGGCGCGCGTAATCCATTTGCTCATGGAGCTGGATGTCGATATTATCGTCGTTGTTCAACAGGCGCAGGCTGGCCAGGATCTGCCGGTAGAGATGCGCCTTCATGTTTGAAAGCTGCTGTTTTTTAAGTGATTTATCCTTGCGAAGCAGCGCCTCCTCGTCGTATTCCGTCATCTTGTCAAGTGCATCGAATAAACGGATAATTTTGAGATCAACCGTCGCGGAGTTTCTTTTCACGTATAACTTGAAATTGCGCTTTTCCGACTTTTCCAGTGACTTGACCAATTGAAAAATAGCATCCGCAGATCGGTTGGGCATCGTATTAATTTTGTTCTATAACCTAATACCAGCAAGGCTTTGTGAGATTACCCCACCTGTTCAACCCTGTAAAAGATATACAATTATAATTTTATTCAGCCGTTATACAAATGTACATTCGAATATTGAAAGAACTGAATGGTGAAAAGCAGGTAAGTTTATTATCCTGAATCACTTATAAACTACTAAAACAGGTATATGGCCGGAAACAAAGTCTACATCTTCGATACCACCCTGAGGGATGGTGAGCAGGTACCAGGTTGCAAACTCAACGCAAATGAGAAACTGGAACTGGCCCTCCAACTCGAAGCCCTGGGCGTGGATATCATCGAGGCGGGCTTTCCCATTTCCAGTCCCGGTGATTTCGAATCGGTTACCGAAATCTCAAAGGTGATCAAAGAGGCCTCTGTGTGTGCTTTGAGCCGTGCGGTGCAGAAAGACATTGAAGTGGCCGCTGAAGCGTTAAAATACGCCAAAAACCCACGCATCCATACCGGTATCGGCACCTCTGATTACCATATATTTGGCAAATTCAATTCAAACCGCGAAGACATTCTTGAAAGGGCTATCCAGGCGGTGAAGTGGGCAAGAAAATTTACGGACAACGTGGAGTTTTATGCCGAAGACGCCGGTCGCACGGACAACGACTACCTGGCCCGCATCGTGGAAGCGGTCATTAAAGCGGGTGCCACAACCGTTAATATACCCGATACGACGGGTTATTGTCTGCCCGCTCAATATGGTGACAAAATTGCCTGGCTTGTTAATCATGTTCCAAACGTAGACAAGGCGATCCTGAGCTGCCATTGTCACAACGACTTAGGCCTGGCGACTGCCAACTCCATTGCCGGCGTAGTAAATGGTGCCCGGCAAATAGAGTGTACCATCAACGGGCTTGGAGAAAGAGCCGGTAATACCGCACTCGAAGAAGTAGTAATGGTATTAAACCAGCACAAAGATTTAAACCTCTATACCGATATAAATACCCGGATGCTGAACCCGGTGAGCCGCCTGGTCGCAGAAACCATGCGCGTGCCCGTGCAGGTGAATAAAGCCATCGTTGGCACAAATGCTTTTTCGCATTCGTCTGGTATCCACCAGGATGGCTTTCTGAAGGATTCAAAAACCTATGAGATCATCAACCCGGAAGACGTTGGGGCAGATGCCAGCAAGATCGTATTGACCGCCCGGAGTGGTCGCAGTGCGCTGGCATACCGCTTTCAAAAACTCGGTTATGCATTTAACCGCAATGACGTAGATGTTTTATACGGTCGTTTTGTAGACATTGCCGACCAAAAAAAGGAAGTAGGCGAAATCGACCTCCACCAGATGGCCGGGGAGTACAACCAGGGTCAGCACAAAGTTTCATCAAGTTTCTCTCTCATGTGACTTGTTAGTGTAAAGAAGCGTGGAGGAGCACTCCTCCACGCTTCTTTACACCCAGTCACTATGTAACCACAACGTGTAACCGAAAAATGGGAAAACATCAAAATTGCTTCGTTAAAGATGGGTTTTTCTTCATTCGAAATAACAAATATGCCACAAACACTTTTTGATAAAATCTGGAACAGCCATGTGGTCAAAACCATTCCTGGCGGCCCCAGCGTATTGTATATCGATAAACATTTCATCCACGAGGTAACCTCCCCGCAAGCCTTCAACGGCATTGGCAAAAGAGGACTAACTGTACTGCGGCCACAAAACACCGTGGCTACTGCCGATCACAACGTACCGACCATTAACCAGCATCTGCCGATCAAGGACGAACTTTCCCGCATCCAGGTAGAACAGCTGAAGGAGAATTGCGCCAAATACGACATAGAATTATACGGACTGGGACATCCGTTCCAGGGCATCGTACACATCATCGGCCCGGAACTCGGCATTACCCAACCGGGTATGACAATCGTTTGCGGCGACAGCCATACGTCTACCCACGGCGCTTTCGGCTCCATTGCCTTCGGCATCGGTACCAGTGAGGTAGAAATGGTATTCGCCTCGCAGTGCGTGATGCAAACCAAGCCGAAACTTATGCGCATCAATATCGACGGCACATTGAACAGCGGCGTTGTTTCCAAAGACATTATCCTGCATATTATTTCTCAGATCAGCGCCAGTGGTGCTACCGGCTACTTTGTTGAATATGCCGGCTCCGCCATCAGGCAGCTGAGCATGGAAGCCCGCATGACCATTTGCAACATGAGCATCGAAATGGGTGCCCGCGGCGGTATGATCGCACCCGACGAAACCACTTTCGACTACATCAAAGGCAGGCAGTTTGCGCCATCCGGTGAACAATGGGATCGCAAATTCGCCCAGTGGAAGGAACTCTATACCGACCAGGATGCGGTTTTCGACCTCGAAATAAACATAGATGCGGTAGAGATTCAACCCATGATCACATACGGTACCAACCCGGGACTAGGCATCGCCATTAACGGGTACATCCCGGTCATGGATACGATCCCGGATGAAGGTGAACGCAAAAATATCATTAAAGGCCTCCAGTATATGGGTCTCGAAGCAGGCAAACAGTTGTTGGGAATGCCGGTACAGCACATATTTATCGGCAGCTGCACCAATGCCCGGATTGAGGATTTACGCCTAGTGGCATCTATCGTGAAAGGCAAGAAGAAAAATGCCAACGTACAGGTTATGATTGTACCGGGTTCACAACAGGTAGCTGCACAGGTACAGGCGGAAGGGTTGGACAAAATTTTTGAGGAGGCCGGTTTTTCCATCCGCCAGGCGGGATGCAGCGCATGCCTTGGCATGAACGAAGACAAGATTCCGGCCGGTGAATATTGCATCAGTACCAGCAACCGCAATTTTGAAGGCAGGCAGGGCGCCGGTGCAAGAACATTGCTCGCCAGCCCACTGACAGCAGCAGCGGCAGCCATTACCGGTGTGGTTTCTGATGTCAGGGAGATGATGCCGCAATAACATAAAATTTGAACCATGCAACCGATCAATAAAATACATACTACGTTCGTACCGATGCCGATGGAGAACATCGACACCGACCAAATCATCCCGGCACGCTTCCTGAAAGCGACTACCCGCCTGGGTTTTGGTCAGAACCTTTTTCGCGATTGGAGGTATGAATCAGACGGAACACCCAAGGAAGGTTTCATTTTGAACAACCCTCAATATTCCGGTGAAATCCTGGTAGCCGGCAAAAACTTCGGTTGCGGATCATCAAGAGAACACGCCGCCTGGTCGCTGCTCGATTATGGTTTTTATGTCGTGGTTTCCAGTTTCTTTGCCGATATATTTAAAAACAATGCCTTGAACAACGGGGTCATCCCCGTACAGGTCACCGAAAATTTTTTGCAGAAAATTTTCCTGCTGGGCAAAGAAGAACGCCTGACGATCAGCCTGGAAGACCAGACGATTACAATCGATAAAACCGGCGAATCGGAATCATTCGATATCAACGACTATAAGAAAACCTGCCTGCTAAATGGCTACGATGACATTGATTACCTGCTGAGCATGAAAGAAGAAATCGCTGAATTTGAAAAACAACACGTTTACTAATCATACCTTATGGACAAGAATATTGCAATAATTTTAGGTGATGGCATCGGTCCTGAAGTGACCCACCAATCGATCAAAATTCTGGACTCGACCGGTTCGCAGTTCGGCCACAATTTTACCTACACATATTGTTTGATGGGCGCCGATGCGATCGATAAAACAGGAAACCCATTGCCGGATGAAACCATTGAAGTCTGCCTGAAAAGCGATGCCATTCTTTTCGGCGCCATCGGCCACCCGAAATATGACAACGACCCAACCGCCAAAGTGCGGCCTGAACAAGGGTTGCTCAAACTGCGCAAAGCGCTGCAACTGTTTGCGAACATCCGGCCGGTAAGCACCTATCCTTCCCTGCATCACCTGTCGCCACTGAAAAATAAACAACTCGAAAATGTTGATTTTATTATTTACCGTGAACTGACAGGCGGCATTTATTTTGGTAAAAAAGAAATAAATGCGGAGCAGACAGAAGCATCTGACAACTGCATCTACACCCGTGTAGAAATAGAACGTATCGCTCACCTGGCGTTCGAGTCTGCGCAAAAAAGAAGAAAGAAACTGACACTTGTTGATAAAGCGAATGTCCTGGAAACATCCCGTCTCTGGCGGAAAGTCGTACAGGAACTTGCCGGCCAATATACAGATGTAGCGGTTGATTACATGTTCGTGGATAATGCGGCGATGCAGATCATTTTAAATCCGAAACAATTTGATGTGGTACTGACAGAAAATATGTTTGGTGATATCATCAGCGATGAAGCCAGCGTAATCAGCGGCTCGCTGGGTTTGCTCCCATCTGCATCTATCGGTACCGGATCAGCGCTTTTTGAACCGATTCATGGTTCATACCCGCAGGCTGCCGGTAAAGACATCGCCAATCCCATCGGTTCTATTTTATCAACAGCGCTTATGCTTGATCATTTCGACATGAAAGAAGAATCGGCCATGATCCGCAAAGCCGTGGAATGGACACTGGCAAACGGTTTCGTAACCAAAGATATCGACCCTGTCAATAATTACGGTACGTCAACCATCGGTGACCTTATCCGCGATTTCATTGACAACAGGCTGCCATCCGTCATTAATCGCAATAACATCACACTCAGTAAATCCACCATTATTTAAGGACATAATCCGTAAAATAAATATTGTAAAAACTGGTCACCATGTGTAATTTGATTGATATTTTTTGTAAGTTTGAAAAACATCTACCTCAATATGTTGAAAATACAGATACTTAATGTAATGAACGCTATCGCCAGACTGGTGGTCGTCGTCATTATTATTACTGTCACAACGGGAGGTGGGCTTAACGTTTAAAAGATAAAAACATTAATAGCGACCCGCCTCCAAAAAAGGCGGGTTTTTTATTTTCAACAGGTTACGTAAGAATATCATACAAATTACCGGTGCTGCCGGCAGTTGCAAAACAGAAAAAATGAAATATTATCACGAAGACACGCTGATCTACCTGAACGGCGAATTTGTAAAAGCCTCCGAAGCAAAAACTGATTTCTTCGGGCAGTCGCTTCATTATGGATATGCCGTTTTTGAAGGCATTCGTGCATACCGCACCGTTAGTGGCGGCACCGCGGTGTTTAAGGAAGTGGAACACTACGAAAGGCTCAAACGGTCTGCGCAGGCAATGAACATGCCATACCCCTTTGACAACAACGAGCTGATTTCGGCCACCTATACCCTGCTTGACAGCAACAACCTGCAGGACGCCTATATCCGCCCGTTGGTTTACGCCCCGGCGAACATGAGTTTCTCTCCAAACACGGAATCGTTTATCATGATAGCGGTCTGGGAAATGGCACCCTTCCTTGGTGAAAAACTATTACGGGTGATGACCTCTTCCTTCCAGCGCCCTAACCCCGCCGGATTCAAGATTGAAGCAAAAGCTTCTGGCCATTATGTAAATTCAATCCTCGCCAGCCAGGAAGCAAAAGCCGCCGGCTTTGACGAAGCCCTACTGACTGATATGAACGGAAATGTGGCAGAAGGTCCGGGCGCCAATGTTTTCTTCGAAAAAGACGGCGTTTTATATACACCGGCAACCGGCAACATCTTACCCGGCATCACCCGGGCAACCGTCCTAAAACTTTGTACTGAGTTGAACATCCCGGTCGTAGAGAAATTATTTACGATCGATGAAATGAAGGGCACAGACGCCGCATTCTTTTGCGGCACCGCTGCTGAAGTAATCGGCTGGCACTCACTCGACGACGTACCTTTTGCAAAACCCTGGGCGGACACACTCGGGAAAATCATCCAGCAAGCTTATAAAGACCTGGTAGTGAAAGATATGATCAATTTGGCAATCGAAGACGCCGTGGATTAAGAATTACATTTAACCTTTTTTTAAAAAAACGTCCACGATTTCAAGGAGATAAAACATAAAAAATACATGGCGCAGGAATTAAACAAGTATAGCAAAGT